>NZ_JSYF01000012.1:6450-17565 GCF_054824225.1 Pontibacter sp. HJ8 | reverse complement strand
TTACGTCAATGTGCAGCACCTGTACCTTCGCGCCTTTGTTGGCAGCCGGCCAGACTGGCAGCCCTTTGCCGTTGGGATTGCCCGTCTTGATGAAGTTGGCAAAGTAGTTCAGCATTACGTCCGATACCTGCTGGTCCTCCGGTGTCCAGGCGTATACCTTGTTGGAGTATAGGTTGCCCAAGGCGTATTCGATTTCGGCGGAGTGCACGGCACCCCGGGCAGGCGGCATTTTAATGGCATTCGGATCTTCTTCCTTCACGACGCCACCGGCCAGCCCGGAGGAGGCATTGCCCATCTCAGGCACCATCGGCGGGCGCGGCCGTGAAAACAGGTAGCGGTAGACCGGCTGGCCGGAGGTCTGGCTGTGCAGGTCCAGCCACTTCCAGGTGCTGTAAGCGATGAAACGATCCCCGGCCAGGTCCGTGGCAGCCTGCAGGACCTCTTCCTTTGTGGTCGCCGGGTATACCTTCAGTACTTCCTCGGCCCGCTCCGGGTATAGTTTGCGCACCACCTTCTGGTAATTCTCCACAGTCGGTTCTTCCTTGCCCATCACAAACAGGTATGTCATTTCTTCGGAGTTCCAGCCGGCCAACAGCGGCACCTTTGCCTGCTCACCTGCCGCAAAGATAGCTGCCGGTGACTTCGGGAAAAAGTAGCCGTCCAGCGTGGCATTGAAGCGACCTACTCCCGGCTTGCCTGCTGCTTCCAGGAGCTGCTGGGCAGGTATAGCCCGTAGCTCCGCCAGGGAATTTGCCCCGATGCTGCCGGCAAAAGCCACCCCGTTCTGCTCCGCCTCCGCCAACGGGATCGGATCCAGTCCTGTGTTGATCAGGGCGCCACTTTCCCCGATGGCACCTGCGATCAGTCCTTTGGAGAGCGGCGTGGCCATCTGGGCACTCACCGAGATGGAGCCTGCCGACTCACCGGCAATCGTAACTTTGGAAGGGTCGCCGCCAAATGCTGCGATGTTCTGCTTCACCCAGCGCAGCGCCGCGTTCTGGTCCATGTAGCCGTAGTTGCCCGACGACTTGTGTGGCGACTCTTTTGTCAGTTCCGGATGTGCGAAGAAACCAAAAGCGCCCAGGCGGTAATTCACCGTAACGGCTACTATTCCTTTCTTTGCCATACTTTCGCCATCGTAACGGGGCTCGGAACCATCGCCGGCTATAAATCCGCCGCCATAAAAGTAAACGAGCACCGGCAGCCGCTCTTTCTCCGATTTGGCAGGCGTCCACACGTTCAGGTACAGGCAGTCTTCGCTCATCCCATCGGACCGGAAGTTCATGTCCCCGAACACGGCCAGCTGCATGGCTCGTGGGCCGAACTTTTGAGCCCTGCGCACGCCCTGCCAGTTCTTTGCCGGCTGCGGCTCTCGCCAGCGCAGCTCCCCGACCGGAGGCGCAGCAAAGGGTACGCTTTTAAAAGACCGGATACCACTTGTCTCCAGGGTACCTTCCAGCAGCCCGTTCGCGGTTTTTGCCTGGTTGGCAGCCAGCAAGCCGGTCGCTTTTGTTTTGGTCTGAGCTTCGGCGACAGGCTGTAGCAGCAGGCCCGGCAGCAAGAAAAGGAAGAGGGTATAGAGCTTTCGCATAAGTTCGATCGTACGGTTACAGGCAGGATATCTACCGGGTTATGACTCGATAAGAAAAGAATAATTACACTACGATAAAACGACTTTCTAAGCTGACATTCTTATACTTACTTCTGCGCGAGGATACAAATGGTATACCTCCAGAATTTGCCAGGGGGAGCTTCCCTTCCTGCCCGCTTCCCCGGTCCGGCTGGCAATTTCGGAAGCTGCTCCAGAGGCTATTATACAGATAACTGCTCATAGGACCTGGCTATACCTTTCGCTCAGCAGGCATTGTGGTAAGCGAAGGGTTGTGAATCCGTCAGCGGTCTTGTGCCATACCTCGCTTCGCCCGGGGCAGGCCATCGTCGACATTTCTTAGTTTATGTTTCCCGGACCCGGTCCGCCAGCACCTTAAACAGGATATACAACACCCCGAAAACAGCCATAGCGATCAGGGTCCAGAACTTCTTCCGGTTCATTTCCTGCCAGTAGTCGCGCTCAGCTTCGGTGTCTTTCAGGCGCTTGCGGATGGCCTTGTTGGCCAGGCTTTCTATTTCCAGCTCGCGGTGCAGCGAGTCTATGCGGATTGTGTCCTGCAGGTAAACGGTTCTTGTTTGATAGACAGTTTTGTAACCCGGGTAGCGTGCAGCACCGGGAGCCACAGAGGTTGCCGTTCTTCTCTCCTGCATCGGGATGGGGCTCAACCTGGTGGGTGCGATGGGGGACTGTGCATAGATGGCAGGCGCATAAAACCTGGGAGGGAAATGCCGGGCAGCGTAAGCTCCGCCATATTGCCGGGTGTAGGCGTCATTTTTGTCTACGTATGCTGCCAGTTGATCTGTGTGTTTGTCGAAATGCTTTTCAGCCTGGCGTTGTGTGGCGCAGGAGCATAGCAGGAGCATAAATAGAAATATCCATCTCATTTTTGCGATATGTCTGTTCGTATACGTTGCCCGCCAGCCAGAGCCTGCAGCTTGTGCTTATATTTTTTTAGCGACATGCCTTCCTTAAGTATAAAAACGGATAACCCACCTGCTGCAGTATGCCGTATACACTTCGGAAACTACGTACTGGTAGCAGGCAAAAAATTTTGAGTATCTAGCTGAAAACGGGAAACAGAATCCCGGTAATACAGTTTTGTGTCTCAAAATAATATTTCTATCTTGGTTTTAGAAAGGGATTTACCTGCCAAGAACGGCTTTCCTGGTACCAGTGGGCTGACCGTATCAGCGATCTGGCGAACCATAACCAGGAGCATTTAATTAACTTTTGTAAGCTTAGCGCCATTGTTCAGGCCAGACCTTACCTTATAAATAACCCGGAACAACCATGCATTCAAATAAAGACTGGCAACAATGTAATTCGGAGAAGTTCTGGCGGGAAGTAGCGGTCTGTTCGCATGTAGTACAGATTTATGAATCTGAAGACGCACTTCTGAACCTGTTGGAGGGCTTTGTAACCGGAGGTATATCTGCCAATGAGAGTGTCATTCTTATTGCTACCAAAGAGCACCTGCATACCCTGGAGTGGGGGTTAAGGCTTCACGGTTTGAATGTGGACGCACTCTGCGCTTCCAATCAGTACATCCCGTTGGTGGCAGCCGACATCTTGTCTCAATTCATGGTGAACGATTTTCCTGATTACAGTCTTTTTGTGAAAACGATTACCGCAATATTCGATCGTATACGGGATAGCAAACGGCAGGTGCGCGCTTTTGGAGAGATGGTCGCTATCTTATGGGAACAAGGAAACAGTGCGGCCACCATGATGTTGGAACACCTGTGGAATGCATTTTTCGAAAAAGAGTCTTTCTCCCTTTTATGTGCCTACCCTAAGAACCAGTTTTCAGAAGATACGGCCAACGCGCTTTCAACTATTTGCAAAGCCCACTCCAAGATAATCACCAACTCGGGTGTATCCAGCACCAAATTATCATACCAGGAAATCAACTGATTCCTATACCAGCTATACCTGCTCGGGCTGACTCATTGCCAGCCTGAGCGGACAGCGCATGCCCTTGCTTACACCCTGATAGCTCTTGCACAGGCTTCAGCCCTGGCCCCTTTCGCCCTGCCGGCAGAGGTATAGCGATACCTGACACATGGCTGGATCTACGAAATCTTTCATCCCCGCTTAACAGGTAAACAGTCAGTAAGCAAACCTTGCTATACCTATATACCCGCAGGTATAGCAAGGCAAACCGGCTACCTGCTGTGCTATGCCATAGGCCGTGTAATTTTTAAAGACGATATAAGTTTTAAATCCTGGCCTGGTAGGTATAGAGCTGGTAATATCTCCCTTTCTTTTCGAGGAGTTCTTCGTGCCTGCCCTGCTCGGCGATGTGCCCCTGTTCGATCACCAGGATCTGGTCGGCCTGGCGGATGGTGCTGAGGCGGTGAGCGATCACAAAGGTCGTGCGCCCCTGCATCAGCGTTTTGAGGCTGGCCTGTATCAGGCTCTCGCTTTCCGTATCCAGGTTGGAGGTTGCCTCGTCCAGGATCAGGATACGCGGGTCGGCCAGCACAGCCCGGGCGATCGCAATGCGTTGCCGCTGCCCGCCCGAAAGTTTGACGCCCCGCTCCCCGATCAGGGTGTTCAGGCCATCCTCAAAGCGATCGGTGAATTCCTGTACGTGGGCTGCCTGCACGGCCTGCTGCAACTGCGCTTCCGTGGCATCCGGGCGCGGGAAAAGGATGTTTTCGCGGATAGTGCCCTCAAACAAAAAGTCGTCCTGCAGCACAACGCCCAGCTGGCTTCGGTAGCTCTGCAGGCTAATCTTTTGCAGGTCATGCCCGTCTACGGTAATGGTACCGCTCTCCGGGTTCAGGAAAGAAGCGGCCAGTCCGGCGATCGTGGTTTTGCCTGAACCGGAGGTGCCGACCAGGGCCGTGACGGAGCCGGCAGGGGCTCTGAAACATATCTGTTTGACCACTTCTTTTCCGGCTTCATACGCAAACGATACCTTGTCAAAAATAACATCGCCGTGAATGGCATCCAGCTTCAGGGTGCGGTGACCGCCGGCATCTTCCAGGGGCATGTTCAGAATCTCTTCGGTACGGTCCAGGCCAGCAAAGGCTTCCGTAAACTGGCTGCCAATGTTGCTCATCTGCACAATAGGCGCGATCATAAAACCCAGGTATAGCGTGAAGGCTAGGAAATCGCCGAAGGTAAGCTCCCCTTGCATGATCAGGTATCCGCCTATACCCATGATACCGGCAGAAGCCAGGCCCAGCAGCAACGTAGCGGCACTCGTGACCATACTCGTCGTGACCAGGCTTTTCTTCACATTCAGGAAAAGCCGGTTGACGCCCGCCTCAAATATCCGGATCTCCTGCTCCTCGGCATTGAATCCCTTGATCACCCGAACGCCTCCCAGTGTTTCCGTCAGCCGGCCTGTCACCTGGGCATTGATCACGCCGCGCTCCCTGAAGATAGGGCGTATCTTTGCGAAAGCCTTCGTCGAGATGAAGCCAAAAATGACCACCGGAAACAGCACATACAGGGTCATCAGCGGGCTGATCACGATCAGCAGCACCAGGCTGATGAGTGCGGTCAGCACACCTCCCACCATCTGGGCAAAACCGGTTCCGACCAGGTTCCGGACCCCTTCCACATCGGTCATGATCCGGGATACCAGTTCACCGGTTTTGGTATTGTCGAAGAAACGGATGGGCAGCTGGATGATGTGCCGCTGTACCTTGGCGCGGAGCTGGGAAATGAGGTGCTGCGCTTCGACGCTCAGGATCTGGGTGAGGGCAAAAGAGGTGCCCGCCTGAATGACGATGGACGCGACCACTGCCCCGATCAGCCATTTGAGCATGGTCGAATCTCCGTTCGGGATCACGTCATCGATCAGGTACTTGCTGGCTCCCGGCAGGATCAGTCCGGCCAGGCGGCTGATGATGATCAGGACCAGCCCGATCGTCAGGTACTTTTTCCGAGGCCAGATGATGGTTTTGAAAACATGACCTAAGGTGACGTTTTTTAATTTTTTAGAGTTCGACATGTATCGCTTAGAAGGGGAAATATAACGTGGAAAGGTAGCTCAATTTCTTTGTTCTCTTTGGAGAGGTATGGATTTAAATTCCGTCACGTACCGACAAATGCCGTTGTAGCGATTTCCATAAAGTTAAATAAAATCCGCTCAGGTTGACCAAAAACAGGCAGCATTGGTTTTGCATCCCTCCTGCTCTGGCGCATATTCGCTATGTTTCTATGAATCCATACAACCGGCAACCGGGCTTTCCCTTCCCGCCTTACAACAATTGAACCTTAAGCGGAGTTATACCTTTGTATAGGTATGAGTCACCGCTCGGGCTACCTCCTTTCTGTTGCAAAAAAAGGAGGTTAAGTTGCTCCGCTGGCTCTCCATCAAGCTTATCCGCACAAAAACAAATTCAACGTGCCACTTCCTGGTACATAGCAAGCTTGACTTTTCAATATTCTTTTAAAAGAATTCAGATTTTACAAGTCTATTCCATGAACTATCAAATAAAAATTAACGACGTTGCCACAGTAGAGGAAATGCCAAATTACTGGACAAACGAGGATTACATCCAGCTACTGGCAAAGTTTAATTATCCGGATGCGGAGAAAGCTCCGAAAGACACCCTGCACGAATTGCTTCTGATGGCCATCACGGACTATGAGCCCAACGAAGCGGCTGCCATCCTGCTGGCGTATAAGTTGAGCGAGGAGCTGAACGAGGGCCAGATTGACCAGATATCCAACGACATGCTCCTGGACAAGATCGTGGAGGAATATCCGGAAATCAGCCTGCATGCACGTCTGTTCCACATCAACCAGCTTTTATACAAGGCCTTCAACGGCAAATTCCCCAACACCAAGGCAACCCTGATTGACTGTACCATCACCCCGCTGGAAGAAGATACAGCGCCCGAGCTCACCCGCGTGATGGCGTTAAAACTGCTGGGTGCGGGACTATCGGACAGAAACCTGGTGAAAAGGCTGTTCACGGAGCAAATGGCAGGGGACAAACCCTTCCCGGAGGCAGAAAGCATCCTTTGGGAGCTTAAACCAGCTGCCAATCATCAGTACAGCATCCTGACCTCCGAGAACTGGATCAGTACCGGTGATTTTACCTCCCATGAATTCGAAGGAGCTGCCGAAGCAACCGAGCTGCTGGAACAGCAATAAGCAAGAAGATAGCTACAGGCTGCAGGTATAGGAAGGCTTGCAGCCTGTTTTTTTTAAGTCTCATTCCTGCTTGCTCTCCTACCCACACAAACAGCTTTACCGCACGGAGTAGCACAGCTATACCTATTCCACCCAATTTGATTTAGGTCAAAAAATAGCCACCACAAAAGGGTTCGTCGGGCTCCCTTCTCTGACCATACAATCGGCAAACATTTCCGCAGAAACCAAGTTAAAGGAACAAGCCGTATCCGGCTAAAGTCAAATAACATACCTCAACCAAAACAAACTGAACGCTATGCCATTTATCGAAACCGACGACATTCAGAAAGGAGAAAACGTTTACATTAACTACCAGGACTACGGGGAAGGGCAGCCGGTGATCCTGATCCACGGCTGGCCGCTGAGCCACAGGATGTGGGAAAACCAGATACAGACCCTCGTGGATGCCGGTTACCGCTGCATTGCCTATGACCGCCGGGGCTTCGGCGACTCCGACCAGCCCTGGCACCACTACGACTATACCTCTCTGGCACTGGACCTGCGGGCCCTCATCGAACAACTGGACCTGTACCAGTGCGTGCTGGTCGGATTTTCGATGGGCGGCGGCGAAGTGGTACGCTACCTCTCCATGTTTGGCGACGACCGCATCGACAAAGCAGTGCTCATCAGCTCCATTGTTCCGCTCGTACAAAAGACGGATGATAACCCCGATGGTGTGCCGGAAGACAAGCTGAACGAGATCCTGGACTCTCTCAAAACCAACCGCGTACCGTTCCTGGCCGGATTTGGAAAGCTGTTCTACAACTACAGCAACAACAAAGGCACGCTGAGTGAAGAGCAGCTGCGCTACGACTGGACGGTTGCCTCGCATGCCTCCCCGAGGGCCACCATCGAAACAGCCAAAGCCTGGGCCTATACCGATTTCCGGCAGGAACTCCGCAATGTGACGGTGCCCACCCTCATCATACACGGCGATGCCGACCAGATCGTACCGATCAAAACCAGCAGCGAGCAGGCGGCTGGCAAGATCCGCAACAATAAGTATGTGGTGATCAAAGGCGGCTCGCACGGCATATGTGTCACACACAAAGAAGAGATCAACAGTGTGCTGCTGGACTTCCTCCGCCGTTAGGTGCCGGGTATACCTGTGTCAGCTTACCGGAACAGCCGCTGCCCTCCACGTAGCGGCTGTTTTGTTTCTCCCCTGTGCGTATGAACCAGGCGCTGCCCGCTGATCCTGGATGGATAGCAGCATCCGGAAAACGGGCTGCGTTTGTTCAGGATAAGGTACAGGTCCTTCGTTTGCGACAGGACGGTATACCTGTGTGATGAGCCTTCGCGTCTCAAAACCTTCTCCTCTCAACTCAGTAAACAGGCTGGTCACAAGATTGCTGCAGGTATAGCTTTCATACAATTGCATGCAGCTGCTTAACTTCGCATATGGCAAAAGACCCGCAAAAGAAATCTCCGAAAGAATATACCGGCTTCGTAACTGTGCGCGGAGCACGGGAACATAACCTCAAAAACATAAATTTAACGATCCCCCGCGATGCCCTGGTGGTATTTACGGGCGTATCAGGTTCTGGCAAATCCTCCCTGGCTTTCGGGACTTTGTATGCCGAAGCACAGCGGCGCTACCTGGAGTCTGTTTCGCCCTATGCCCGGCGGCTCTTTCACCAGATGGCGGTGCCGGAAGTAGATGCCATTGAAGGCTTGCCCCCGGCCGTGGCCCTGCAACAGCAACGCGGCACCCCCACCACCCGCTCCTCGGTTGGGAGTGTGACGACCCTCTCCAATCTGGTGCGCATGCTTTACTCCCGTGCCGGGGATTATCCCCCGGGTCAGTCCATCATTTATGCCGAAGCATTTTCGCCGAACACCGCCGAAGGAGCCTGCCCTGTCTGTCATGGCCTGGGCCGGATCTATGAAGTGACGGAAAAATCCATGGTGCCCGACGATTCACTGACGATACGGGAGCGGGCGATAGCCGCCTGGCCCACTGCCTGGGGCGGGCAAAACCAGCGCGACATCCTCGTCACGCTCGGCATTGATGTAGACCGCCCCTGGCGGGAACTCCCCAAAAAAGACCGGGACTGGATCCTGTTCACCGACGAACAGCCTGTCGTACCCGTATACCCGGGCTATACCCCGGAACAGACCCAACGCGCCCTCAAACGCAAAGAAGAACCCAACTACATGGGTACTTTCAGCAGCGCCCGCCGGCATGTATTCCATACCTTCGCAAATACCAACAGCCCGCTTATGAAGAAGCGGGTGATGCAGTTCATGCTGAGCACCGACTGCCCTAACTGCCAGGGCAAGCGCCTGCGCCCGGAATCCCTGGCCGTAAAATTTGCCGGCTTCGACATCACCGAACTTTCCCGGTTACCCCTGAAACGGGTTGCTACGATACTCCGGCCTTTTGCCGAAGGAACGGCTACCGGCCATGAGCAGCAGGAGGCCGAGCACCCGGAACAGACCATTGTGGCGCAGCGCATTGCCGAAGACCTGGTAGCCCGCATCCAGGTGCTGCTCGACCTCGGACTGGGCTACCTGTCGCTGGAGCGCAGCACCCCTACCCTGTCGCCGGGGGAGCTGCAGCGCCTGCGGCTTGCCACACAGCTCTACTCCCACCTGTTTGGCGTGGTGTATGTGCTCGATGAACCATCAGCCGGCCTGCATCCTTCCGATACCCTGGCGCTGCTAACGGCACTGGAAGGACTGAAAAAGGCAGGCAATTCGCTGTTTGTGGTGGAGCATAACCTGGACGTGATCCGCCATGCCGACTGGTTGGTGGATGTGGGACCGGACGCCGGGGAAAAGGGAGGCGAAATCGTGTACAGCGGCCCACCGGAAGGACTGCAGCAGGTGCAGGCTTCCCGTACCGCCGGCTACCTTTTTGAAAGCGCAGCTTTGCCTGACCGGACACCCCGCTCAGCTACTGGCTGGCTGCGCCTGCGTGGTGTGACACGCAACAACCTGCAGGATCTCGATGCCGAATTCCCGCTGGGTGTGTTCACAACCGTAACAGGTGTATCGGGTTCCGGCAAGTCCAGCCTGGTAAGCCAGGTGCTGGTGGAGCTGGTCGCCGGGCACCTGGGTCATGTGCTCCCGCTGGAGGAGGAAGAAGGCGAAGAACTGGAAAGGGCTGAGCCACTCCGGTCCGGCGGACAGATCACCGAAGGTATGGAAGGTATAAAACGACTGGTGCGCGTGGACCAAAAGCCGATCGGCCGTACCCCGCGCTCTAACATGGCCACCTACACCGGATTGTTTGACCACGTGCGCAAGCTCTTTGCCGCTACCCCGATGGCCAGGTCACGCCGGTATGACGCCGGCCGTTTCTCTTTCAACGTAGCCAAAGGCCGCTGTGAAAATTGCCAGGGTGAAGGCTTTGTGATGGTAGAGTTGCTGTTTCTGCCGAGTGTATACGCCCCTTGCCCTATCTGCCACGGAGCCCGCTACAATGCCAAAACCCTCGAAGTTACCTACCGCGACAAGAACATTGCCGAGGTACTGGGGATGACGGTGGATGCTGCCTGGGAGTTCTTTGAGGAGGAGCCACAGGTGCACCGTGCCCTTACGGTGCTTCGGGAAGTCGGATTGGGCTATCTGCGCCTGGGGCAGCCGGCCACAGAGCTTTCCGGTGGCGAAGCGCAGCGTATCAAGCTGGCCACCGAGCTGCAAAAGGCCCAGCGTGGCAACACGCTCTACATCCTCGACGAACCCACCACCGGCCTCCACCCTGCCGACGTCGAAAAGCTGCTGGTCCAACTGGATAACCTGGTAGAGGCTGGCAACACGGTCATTGTCGTAGAACATACCATGCGCGTCGTAGCTGGCAGCGATTGGGTGATTGACATTGGTCCGGGTGCGGGAGAAGACGGCGGACAGGTAGTGGCGGCGGGAACGCCGGAGGAAGTAGCGGCGGCTGAAGGGAGTAAGACAGCTCCGTTTTTGAAGCGGATACTGGAGAAGTAGCCTCTCCATGGCGCGAGCGTCCTCGCTCGTGTCGGGTATAGTGGGGCCTCCGGCCCATGTGAAGGTATAGCTTCTTTATGATCTATACCTTGTACATTGTAGTTGTAACTGATGTTTGGATAACCTCCCACCGGTACGAGCTGCTATACCTATTGTGTAGCTGCAGTTTCATCAAGCTTCAACCTGCCATTGTTGCATTGCTTCGCCTGGCCGGCGGGGCCTCACTTTTTTTCTTGACAAAAAAAGTAAGCAAAAAAGTCAAGACAACACAAACTCGCTGAACGCTCGAACAGTGGAGCGCCGTAAAGTGCACTTGGCTGAAGCTATACCTTCGTAGCTTGAGTTGTAAGTTAATTTGGCTATACCTGCCCGCTATACCTATCCACTAAACCTTCTCGTCCAGA
>NZ_JSYF01000012.1:4995-6440 GCF_054824225.1 Pontibacter sp. HJ8 | reverse complement strand
CTCCGCTGGCAGCCAATGCCACGCATATCGATTTCCTGATCGAGGGCAAAAAGGTGATCCTGGTAGATGACGTGCTGTATACGGGCCGTTCGGTACGGGCTGCGATGGATGCCATGATCTCCTTTGGAAGACCGGCAAACGTGGAGCTGCTGGTGCTGGTAGACCGGTTGTATAGCCGCCACCTTCCTGTTGAGGCGACGTATGTGGGTCGCCGCGTCAACTCCCTGCAGTCACAGCGGGTGCTGGTGGAGTGGAAAGGCCAGGAGACACAGGAAGACAATATCTGGTTAGTAACCAAAAACGAAGACTAATACCATCCATGCAAGAGCTCAGCGTCCGGCATCTACTCGGGATCAAAGACATAACAACGGAAGACATCCAGCTTATTTTTGAAACGGCTGATAACTTTAAAGATGTTCTGAACCGGCCCATCAAGAAAGTGCCCTCGCTGCGTGATATTACGATTGCCAACGTTTTTTTCGAAAACTCCACCCGTACGCGCCTTTCCTTTGAGCTGGCCGAAAAAAGGCTGTCAGCCGATGTAATCAACTTTTCTTCCAGCAGCAGCTCTGTCAAGAAAGGCGAGACCCTGCTCGACACAGTCAACAACATCCTGGCCATGAAAGTAGACATGATCGTGATGCGACACTCCAGCCCGGGAGCCCCTCACTTCCTGTCAAATCACATCGGAGCCAATATCGTGAATGCCGGAGATGGTACCCATGAACACCCAACCCAGGCTTTACTGGATGCCTTTTCTATCCGCGAGCGGTTGGGCGAAGTAGCCGGTAAGAAAGTCGTGATCATAGGCGACATTCTGCACTCCCGCGTGGCACTCTCCAATATTTTTGCCCTGCAGAAGTTAGGAGCTGAGGTGATGGTGTGCGGCCCTGTCACGCTGCTGCCTAAGTTCATCCGGGAATTGGGCGTGAAGGTAGAGCTGGATGTACGCAAGGCCTTGGAATGGTGCGATGTAGCCAACGTGCTGCGTATACAGCTGGAGCGCCAGCAAATGAAGTACTTTCCTTCGCTGCGGGAGTATACGCTCTACTATGGCATTGATAAGAAAATGCTCGATAGCCTGGACAAGGAAATTGTGCTGATGCACCCGGGCCCCATCAACCGTGGTGTAGAGCTTAGCAGCGATGCCGCCGATTCTCATCATTCCATTATCCTGAACCAGGTAGAAAATGGTGTCGCCATACGGATGGCAGTGCTATACCTGCTGGCTTCGAAGAAGTAAGGGATCTCTGTTCTTCCTGCTCCTACCCTTCTATTTTAATCTTCGTTACTGTCTTTGCGTTTGGCAGTTTCAGCTACTACCAGCCCACTGCTGGCGCGAGCGTCCTCACTCGTGACTGCTAAGCGGGGCCTCTGGCCCATGTGAAGGTATAGCTTCTTAATGGTCTATACCTTGTGCATTGTATTTGTAACTGATGTTTGGA
>NZ_JSYF01000012.1:0-4985 GCF_054824225.1 Pontibacter sp. HJ8 | reverse complement strand
GAGTCAGAGGGGTGTCTAAACAGTGGCGATAAAACAATAACTGTCGAACTGCAAAGGCTGGCTCCCCTCCTTAGATAAGGAGGGGCAGTCGGACCCGGTATAGCCAGCAGCTATCAAACCTACTCCTAGGATAATGCCCCGAAGCTGAAAAATCTCCAATGCTATCATTGAAACTGTAAGGTATAAGGCCCCAGAATACAGGTCGCTACGCTATCAAAAGCTTACGAACGTATTGCTGAGGCTGCTGGTATACCTACCGCTAACTTCCCATAAACGAAAAAGGCGCCGCAGAGAAATCTGCGGCGCCTTTTTAACGCTTTACCTTATTCAGCTGGTTATTCCATGTTCAGCTGCATGTCCGGCGTGTTCATCTCAAAACCAACTCGTCGGTTCTGAGCACGGCCTGCTGCTGTTCTGGCTTTAGACAGTCTTGTGTTTACTTTTACAAGTGGCTGCGTTTCACCGTATCCTCTTGTCACCAGTCTGTCTGGGTTCTGTACACCACGCTCGATCAGGTAATCCTTCACAGCCTGTGCTCTTTGCTCAGACAGTGCCTGGTTGTATTCTTCTGAACCGATGTGGTCAGCGTGACCTTTGATCAACAGTACGTGGTCAGGATATTTCTCAAGAGCTACTACGATGCTGTCAAGCAATTGTCTGTAACCGTCCTGTACACGTGCCTGGTCGAACTCAAAGCGAACTTTCTCTTCGATCAGCTTCTTGGTGCTCTCGTCCAGTTCAGGGCAACCTTTGGTTTCAGCAGTACCTGGAGAGTTAGGGCAGATGTCCTCATTATCCGGAACACCGTCACCGTCAGAGTCAACCGGGCAACCGTCTGCACCTACCTGAGTACCAGCCGGCGTGTCAGGGCACTTGTCGTCTTTGTCCGCTACACCGTCACCGTCGCTGTCTGGGCAACCTTGTGTGGCAGCAGTACCAGCCTCATCAGGGCACTGGTCATCTTTGTCGGCTACGCCATCGCTATCGCGGTCAGGGCAACCACCCAGGTTCGCTACACCAGCCTCAGTTGGGCACTCATCCTGGTAGTCGGCTACACCATCACCGTCTGTGTCGATCGGGCAACCTTCTTTGTCAACCTGTACGCCAGTCGGAGTGTCCGGGCACTTGTCTCTTCTGTCCGGAACACCGTCAGCGTCTGTGTCTTTGCCTTTACCCAGGTTAAAGCCAAGGCCTACGTTGTGCTGCAGGAAACGGTCGTTGATGTTGGACTCGATGTTGTCGTACTTGTCGTTGCTGGTGAAGTGCGCAGTAGTCTGCACAAACAGGCTGATGGCGTCAGAAAATCTGAAACGGATACCTGCACCACCATAACCCACACCTGCTACGAAGTTGTCGTCATACGCACCGGATGGCGAGTTGCCTTCTGGTCTTACGAAATGCGCGCCACCACCTACAGTCAGGTATGGACCGATGAAAGCATCTTCTTTCAGGATGTTACCATACATTTTCAGCTTCAGTCCGAGCGTGGCCATACCTATTTTGGTATCCATCGTGTTCGGGAAGTCATTGCTGAACTCAGAGTTACCATAGCTCAGGTTCAAACCTGCATCGAAAGACGGGCTCAGGTATCGGTTCAGCGATACGCCGCCGCCCCAGCCCATTTTCTCTTTCCACCACTGGTTGCCCAGGTCACCTTTATATTGGAGAGCACTTCCGTAAATCTGAAGGTTCGTTCGTTGATCCGCATTCTGTGCAAATAAGGCTGTACTTGCCGACAGCAGAAATACAAGCACGAATGCAATTGTACTTAGTTTTGCTAGAGTTTTTCGCATAATTTTAAAAGGTATATTTTGATATGACAATACGTACATATTTTCAAGTAAGTTTTTTTATATTTCTATAAAAAAACAGACAGAACGTATATAATGATACGTTGGACGGGAGGTAGGTGAATATTTGTAGGGTTTACTCATAAGCAGAAAACATTCAGTTTATATATATAATTGCCTGTATAAGCTTAAATCCATCTTTTAAACCTGTTAAACCAGCCAGCTACTTTATTTGCCGGTCTAATTGCACCAGTATAATTCAACCTGAATCAACCGGCTAAGGTTGTGTACGCAACAGGTTTTAATGCAAAGGCGCTTTTTTTAAACGTAAATACAATAAAAAAGGCTGCAGAGAGTTGTTTTTAGCCCTTAGCCGGACATTCTCTGCCAGGTTTTTGCATCCTATTTACTTTTGTTCATAAGCTGTTCGATATCACTGGCTTCCAGTGGAATGTTTTTCATCAGATCCACTGCTCCGTTCTTAGTCACCAGCAGGTCGTTCTCCAGCCTCACACCGATTCCTTCTTCTCTTATATAGATGCCTGGCTCGCAGGTGAACACCATACCTGCCTCAAACGGCCTGTACTTATTTCCTACATCGTGCACATCCAGCCCCAAAAAGTGAGAGGTGCCGTGCATGAAGTATTTCTTGTAAAGCGGTTTGGCCGGATCCTGGTTGCGGACGTCACTTTCGTTGAGCAGGTCCAGCTTTATCAGTTCGTTCTCCATCACCGTACCCACAAAGGCGTGATACTGATCCAGGCTGTTGCCGGGTACCAGCATCTGGGTAGCCGCTTTCATAACACGCAACACAGCTTCGTATACCTCGCGCTGCCGCTTCGTGAACGTGCCATTTACCGGCACCGTGCGCGTCATATCAGCCGCATAGTTGGCATACTCTGCCCCAAAGTCCATCAGCAGCAGATCGCCGTCCTTGCACTCGCGGCTGTTGTCGGCATAATGCAGAATGCAGGCATTGGCGCCGGAAGCAATGATAGAGGAATAAGCAGGGCCACGGGAACGGTTGCGGATGAATTCATGGCAGATCTCTGCCTCTATTTCATATTCCATCACGCCAGGCCGGATGAACTGTAGCAACCTACGGAAGCCCAGTTCAGTTATCTGGCATGCTTTTTTGATAAGCTCAATTTCTAAGTCGGATTTGATGGCGCGCAGGTAGTGCATGATGGGGGCACTGCGCTCATACTTGTGCAGCGGGTAAGCTTCCCGGCACCATTTCACGAACCGTGCATCGCGCGTTTCTACCTCGATCACAGCGCGCAGGTGCTCGTTGGTGTTCAGGTATACATGCTCAGCTTCTGACATGAGCGCATTGAGTACCTGCTTGAAATCCTGCAGCCAGAAGACCGTCTGGATACCCGATACTTCCCGCGCTTGTTCTTTGGTTAATTTGTAGCCTTCCCAGACAAGTATATGCTCATTGGATTCGCGCACGAAGAGCACTTCCTTCATCTTCTCGTCTTTTGAATCCGGGAAAAGGAGCAGGATGCTTTCTTCCTGGTCTATACCTGAGAGGTAGAACAGATCACTGTTCTGACGAAATGCCATGGTCCCATCCGCATTGGTTGGCATGAAGTCATTGGAATGGAAAACAGCAATGGAGGAAGCTTTGAGCTGACGCGCAAAATTACGCCTGTTATGACAAAACAGCTCCTTGTTAATGGGCTGGTATTTCATAGTTGTAGGGTTAGGTGCAAAGCGGATTTGCCAGTCAGCTGCATTACTACAGTCTAACTAACGGCACAAAGGTAGTACTTTTATCGCAAGAGCAAACACCTTTATATAAAAAACCAAATATTACAGGTTTCGTACCGTGTGCCACTCCTGCCGGCTAATCAGGCTACATAAAAAGGTAATTACTTTATTTTCTGACAGATAAAAGTACATCCAGCAGCTGTTCGTTGCGGATATCTCTGGCACATTTAAAATGTCCTTCGGGGCAGGATTTGTACCCATGCAACCCACAAGGACGGCAGTACAAGGGCTCTTCTCTTTCTACCACCACGGCAAAACTGGCCAGCGGCCCGAAGCCGAAGCGGGGTACGGTGGAGCAATAGATCGCACAGGTGGGCGCATCAAGGGCAGAGGCCAGGTGCATCGGACCGGAGTCATTCACATAGTTGAGCACGGCATCCCGCATCAGCGCTGCCGACTGCAGCAGGTTCAGCTGACCGCACAGGTTCTCGATCCGCTGGTGAGTGGATCCGGCCATGATTTCATCGCAATGGGCCTTGTCGGCAGGAGAGCCCAGCAGGTATACCGTATACTCGCCACCTATACTATTAATGAGTGTCACCCACTGCTCCAGCGGATATTGCTTCGTAAACCAGACAGAAGTAGGTGCCATGCAAATGAATGGGGCCTGTTTCAGCCCCTGTACCTTCTCAAAATCCTGCGCTGCCGGGTATAGTTTGGGTTTAGCGGGCTGGTGGTCTGTCAGGCTGGCGATGAGCAGGTGGTTGCGCTCGATTTCGTGCGTGCCGGATTCCACATCGTGGGGATAGCGGCGCGTGAAGAAGCGGGAAAACGGGTTCTTATCAAACCCCACAGTCTCCCCTGCTCCCGAAAGGGCGGTCAGCAAACCGGTGGCCCCGAAGCGTTGCAGATTCACCACCAGGTCATACTTTTCCTTCCTGATTTGGGCCAGCAGTTGCAACAGGCTTTTGTACTTGCCCTCCTGCTTGTTCCAAACCAGCACCTGGTGCAGCAAGGGGTGCCCTTTGAGCAGCGATTCGTTGCCTTTGCGGAGCAGAAAATCGAGTTGCGCCTGCGGGTAGCGGGCATGCAGTTTTTCCACCAGTCCGGTCGCCAGCACGACATCACCCAGGAAAGCCGTCTGTATGATAAGTATCTTCTTCATGAGCTGCGCTATGGCGGCAAAGCTACAGGAATGCGCCAAGAGTTAAAAGCCAGGTATAGCTCCGTAGCAAAACATATGGCAGCGAACCAATTTGCGCTTGCATATTCACGGAAAAGAGCAAATATTTTTTCCTTCTTATACTTAAGAGAATTAGTTTAGCAGTTCTGAATTTAGTACATCTGGCAGCTGCTCCATAATTCTATGTATGCTGCTACCCAAAAAATTTATTGATTACGGCCGGCAAGCCAACGCTTATGAAAATACCTATACCTTTCCTGAAAGGCCTGTGCTTCTTTTTACTGTTCCTGATGACA
>NZ_JSYF01000118.1:0-31691 GCF_054824225.1 Pontibacter sp. HJ8 | reverse complement strand
TTGAAACGCTTCCTGTCTTAAACCAGTATGCCTTCATTATTCTTCTGAACTAACTCACTATATCCCTATGGCCAACGCTGTTTTTCTACAGATTCATCCTGACAATCCGCAGCCGAAAAAAATACAGGAGGCAGTCAGCATACTTCGCAATGGCGGCGTGATCATCTATCCCACCGACACCATCTATGGCCTGGGCTGCGACATCCACAACACGCGGGCGGTAGAGCGTGTCTGCCAGATCAAAGGCATAAAGCCCGACAAGGTGAACCTTTCCTTTATCTGCTCTGACCTGACCCATATCTCGGACTATGCCAAGATCGACACCCCTACTTACAAAGTGTTGAAGAAGGCGCTGCCGGGCCCCTTCACCTTTGTGCTCGATGCCAGCAGCCGGGTGCCCAGGTATGCGGGCAGCAAAAAGAAAACAGTAGGTATAAGAATACCCGACAATCCGATCGCGCTGGCTCTGGTAAAAGAATTGGGCAATCCCATCCTCTCTACCTCCATCCGCGATGAGGACGAGGTATTGGAGTATAGCACAGACCCGGAACTGATCTATGAGAAGTACCGCAACCTGGTGGATGCCGTGATCGATGGCGGCCCGGGCAACAACATCGCCTCTACGGTAGTGGACGCGGCCAATAATTTCGAAGTGCTCCGGGAAGGCGCCGGGGATATTGAGGAATTTCTTTAAGAGTTCTGAGTCACGAGTTCTGAGTCTCGAGTCCGTAAAAATAATCTGGAAAATCAACTCGAGACTCAGAACTCACGACTCAGAACTGGCCGCTTGCGGCCTGCTGTGTTTCCAGCGTTTGTGGGTCCAAAGGTAGCTGGCGGGACTGCGCCGGATGGAAGCTTCCAGTCGCCGGGCAAAGGCTTCTGTGATCGGGTATTCGCCTTCTACCGGTTTGTTGATCCCGTCGGATAACACCTCGAAGGTAAGCTGGTACTGTCCGCGTTTAAGGCGGTATACCTCCAGGAAGAGCACCGGACACCCGAAAGCATTGGCCAGTTTTTCGGCTCCTACAAAGAAAGCCGTTTCCTGGCTGAGGAAAGTAGTCCAGTATTGTATTTCACCGAAAGGTGGCGTCTGGTCGGATAGCATGGCAATGACACGGGGCACTTTCCTGTTCCGGACAAAGTCACGCATGGTGTCTTTCATTTTGATGAGGCGGGCTCCCAGGCGGGTGCGGATGTGCAGCATAAACTCCTCGAAGAACTTATTGCTGAGCGGCTTGTAGATACCTTCGGCCGGAAAGTCATACTGCACAGCACCAGCCGGCAGGATCCATTCCCAGTTACCCGAGTGAGACCCCATTGTAATTACGGGCTTCCCTTGCTTCACAAAGTTATCGAGCACCTCCTGGTTCGTAAATACGATCCTGCGTTTTATCTCCGCTTCATCCATCGATGCCAGCTTCAGGATCTCCATCACGACTTCCAGAAACTGTTTGTAGAAGGCTTTGGTGATCTGCTTTATTTCCTGCTCACTTTTCTCCGGGAAAGAATGGCGCAGGTTCTGCAACACCACTTTTTTGCGGTACCCGATGACATGGTATACCAGCAGGTATAGGAAGTCCCCGAGCACATAGAGCACAGGCAGCGGCAGCAGGGACAGGCCCTTCAGCAACAGCCACAACGGGTAATACAGAGCAGGGATGTCAGGAGATTTCTTCACAAGGTATAGGTCGGCCACAAAGGTACAACCTCGCCTTGTATTATGAAATTAAAGAATTCATGCTTATTTCGCAGACAATAGACACAAGACGTAAGACACAGGACGCAGGACTGTAAGTATGGGACAATAGATAATAGTTTCCAGGTATAGCGTACATGCACTCTATGGTATTGATCGAAACCAGCGTTTCTAATCAGATAAACCTGTTTACACTTATAGCTCATAAAAACCACAACTCAAGACTCAGAACTCGCGACTCAGAACTCTTTACAACTTTCAAACTTTTCAACTCCCTTGATCTTACTGACCGAAATACTTTATAATCCGCCCATTCAATACTTTGCGCAAGTGCTGCGTGCCGACCGTATACTGGTGGAGCAGCATGAGAACTATGTGAAGCAAAGCTACCGCAACCGCTGCCATGTGCTCACGGCTCAAGGGGCGGTGCCGCTGAGCATACCAGTGCTTCGGGGCAACAGCAAGGACAAGACCCGTATCACAGACATCGAGATCGACTACAGCCAGAAATGGTATAATGTTCACTGGCGCACTATACAGGCGGCTTACGGCCGGGCTCCTTATTTTGAATTTTACAGTGACTATATCCGGGAGGTATATGAGCGGCAGCCGAAATATTTATTTGAATTGAACGTTGACTTATTGCGGCTTTATCTTAAATTTCTGAAACTGGATAAGTCGCTGGAGTTCACCCAGGACTATATGGCGGCGTATCCGGCCGATGTGCTGGACTTCAGAAACCGGGTGCATCCTAAAATCATTCCTGACAACTTGTACGTAAAACCCTATACGCAAGTATTTGGCAAACAATTTGTACACGATCTTAGTATAATTGACTTGTTGTTTACACAGGGACCAAAGTCACTTTCCTATATACAATAAGAGGCTGCTCCAAAACTAAACCTTTGTACTCCGCGGCTTGTTTACAAATAGGGCTTATCCTGTTAGCCTCAATCAATTACAATTTTTAGACTTTTTAGATTTTTTATAGCGATTACATGGAAGCTAAATTCTCAAACAGAGTGAAAGAGGTCATCTCACTCAGCCGTGAGGAAGCTATTCGTCTTGGGCATGATTACATCGGCACCGAACACCTGGTGCTGGGCATGATCCGGGAAGGAGAAGGTACTGCCATCGCCCTACTCAAGAAGCTGGGCGTTTCGATAGATGAACTGAAGTATGCGCTGGAGCAGGCAACCCGCAACACCGCCTCTCAGAACAGCAACATCACCGGTAGTATCCCGCTTACTAAACAAACGGAGAAGGTGCTTAAGATTACTTATCTGGAGGCTAAGATCTTCAAAAGTGACATCATTGGTACTGAGCACCTCTTATTATCCATCCTTCGGGATGAAGACAATATTTCTTCACAAATATTAGCGAAATTCAACGTGAACTACGAAGCCATAAGAGACTCTTTGGATTATCATAGCAATAATCCATTGGCATCGTCTGACACAGACGATTCAGATGATTCTGACAAGCTGTTTGGCAGCTCTTCGCGAGCTGGCAGCAGTTCCAGCAAAAAGCCGGGCGAAAAGTCACGCACTCCGGTGCTTGACAACTTTGGCCGCGACCTGACCAAGCTGGCCGAAGACGATAAGCTGGACCCGATAGTGGGTCGTGAAAAAGAAATCGAGCGTGTGGCCCAGGTATTGAGCCGCCGTAAGAAAAACAACCCGATCCTGATTGGTGAGCCTGGTGTAGGTAAAACAGCTATTGCTGAAGGACTTGCCCTGCGCATTATCCAGAAAAAGGTAAGCCGTGTGCTTTTCAACAAGCGCGTGGTGACCCTGGACCTGGCCTCGCTGGTAGCTGGTACAAAATACCGTGGACAGTTCGAGGAGCGTATGAAAGCCGTGATGAACGAGCTGGAGAAGTCCCCGGACGTGATCCTGTTCATTGACGAGTTACACACCATTGTGGGTGCTGGTGGCGCTTCCGGCTCGCTGGATGCCTCCAACATGTTCAAGCCTGCGCTTGCCCGTGGTGAGATCCAATGCATCGGTGCCACTACCCTGGATGAGTACCGTCAGTACATCGAGAAAGACGGTGCCCTGGCCCGTCGTTTCCAGATCGTAATGGTAGATCCTACCACTCCGGAGGAAACAATCGAGATACTGAACAACATCAAGGACAAGTACCAGGACCACCACCATGTGAACTACACCGACAAGGCGATTGAGGCCTGTGTGAAGTTCAGCGACCGCTACATGAGCGACCGCTTCCTGCCAGACAAAGCCATTGACGTACTCGATGAAGCCGGTGCACGCGTGCACATCAACAACATCGTGGTGCCGGAAGATATCCTGAAGCTCGAAGAGCAGATCGAGAACATCAAGGGTGAGAAAAACCGCGTGGTGAAAAGCCAGAAATATGAAGAGGCTGCCCAACTGCGCGACAAGGAGAAAAAACTCATCGACCAGCTCGAAACGGCTAAAAAAGGCTGGGAAGAAGAGACCAAGAAGAAGCGCTATACAGTAAAAGAGGAAAATGTGGCAGAAGTTATTGCCATGATGACAGGTATACCTGTGAAGCGTATCGCGCAGAACGAAGGTCAGAAGCTGCTGAACATGGCGGATGAACTGAGCGGCAAAGTGATCGGTCAGGAAAAAGCCATCAAGCAATTGGTGAAAGCGATCCAGCGTACGCGTGTGGGTCTGAAAGATCCGAAGAAGCCGATTGGTTCTTTTGTATTCTTAGGTCCGACTGGTGTGGGTAAAACCGAGCTTGCCAAAGTGCTGGCCACTTACCTATTCGACAAAGAAGATTCGCTGGTGCGTATCGACATGAGTGAGTACATGGAGAAATTCAGTGTATCTCGCCTGGTGGGAGCGCCTCCGGGCTATGTGGGTTACGAAGAAGGTGGTCAGCTGACCGAGAAGATCCGTCGTAAGCCTTACTCTGTGGTACTGCTCGACGAGATCGAGAAAGCGCACCCGGATGTATACAACCTGTTGTTGCAGGTATTGGACGATGGTATCCTGACAGACGGACTCGGCCGCAAGGTGGACTTCCGGAACACGATCATCATCATGACCTCCAACATCGGTGCCCGTGACCTGCAGGACTTTGGAGCCGGTATCGGTTTCATGTCAAAGACCAAGCAGGACAACGTAGACGACATCATGAAAGGTACGATCGCCAGTGCGTTGAAGAAAACCTTCTCGCCTGAGTTCCTCAACCGTTTGGACGACGTGATCGTGTTCAACTCGCTGGGTCGTGAGGATATGCACAAGATCATCGAGCTGTCACTTGGCAAGCTGTTCAAGCGCATTGAATCACTGGGCTACAAGATTGAGCTCACCAGCAAAGCGAAGGACTACGTAGCGGAGAAAGGCTATGATCCGAAGTATGGTGCCCGTCCGCTGAACCGTGCTATTCAGAAGTACATCGAAGATCCGATTGCGGAAGAAATACTGAAAGCTGAGATCGCACAAGGTGATACCATGATGGTAGACTATAAGGAAGGCGACGAAATTCTGACTTTCTCCTCCAAGAAGAGCAATGGCAAAAAAGGCAAAGGCGCTTCGGATGATGAAGAGGAAACAGAGCCAACCAAGTCTTCCGGTTCAGATACGGACAAAACAGGCGAATAATCAGTAACAAATAATTTTTTAAGGGCTACCCCTACGGGTAGCCCTTCTTTTTTGATGCGATCCGGTGCCTTTACACCTGACCGGATTCAAAAAGTACTGGGAGTATAGCTGTTTTCGGCTGATAGTTTTTAAATTTGACAGTTAATCTAACGATTCTTAATACTATAGATATACCCTTTTTCATGGCAGGAGAAATCAAACAAGGTCATATAGAAACACTGGAGCGCAAAAATGCCGAAGCGTTGCTGGGTGGCGGACAGGACAGAATAGAAGCACAGCATAAAAAAGGCAAACTGACGGCCCGGGAGCGCATTCATCTTTTGATGGATGAGAACTCATTTGAGGAAATAGGCAAGTTTGTGATGCACCGCTCCAAGGATTTCGGCCTGGACAAGCAGTATTACCTGGGCGACGGTGTAGTGACCGGTTACGGCACCATCAACGGGCGCCTGGTCTATGTTTTCTCGCAGGACTTCACCGTGCTGGGCGGTTCGCTTTCTGAAACGCATGCCGAAAAGATCGTCAAGATCATGGAACTGGCCATGAAAAACGGCGCTCCCGTTATTGGCCTGAATGACTCCGGCGGTGCCCGTATTCAGGAGGGGGTGGTTTCGCTGGGTGGCTATGCCGATATCTTCTACCGCAACACCTTGGCTTCCGGCGTTATCCCGCAGATCTCTGCCATCATGGGACCATGTGCGGGCGGAGCCGTGTACTCCCCTGCCATTACGGACTTCATCATGATGGTGGAAGATACTTCCTACATGTTTGTGACAGGTCCTAACGTAGTCAAGACGGTAACGCACGAGAATGTAACCTCGGAGGAACTGGGCGGTGCCAGCACCCACAGCACCAAAAGCGGCGTAACCCACTTCTCCTGCGCCAACGAAGTGGAGTGCATCACCTACATCAAAACCTTGCTGAGCTATATCCCGCAAAACTGTGAGGAACTGCCTCCTTCCCTGCCCTATGATAACTCCGCAGATGAAACACGCGCTGAACTCGACTCCATCATACCCGAAAACCCGAACCAGCCTTACGACATGCGTGAGGTTATAGAAGGCATCATCGACCACGGTTCATTCTTTGAAGTGCACAAGAACTTCGGCGAAAACATCGTGGTAGGATTTGCGCGTCTTGGGGGCAGAAGTATAGGTATAGTAGGCAACCAGCCTGCAATACTGGCCGGTGTACTGGACATCAACGCCAGCACCAAAGCCGCCCGTTTTGTGCGTTTCTGCGACAGCTTTAATGTGCCGCTGCTGGTACTCGAAGACGTACCAGGCTTCCTGCCGGGCACAGATCAGGAGTGGCGAGGCATCATTACCAACGGAGCCAAGCTTCTGTATGCTTTCTGTGAAGCTACCGTGCCCCGCATCACCGTCATCACGCGCAAAGCCTATGGCGGCGCCTACGACGTGATGAACTCCAAACACATCGGCGCTGATATGAACTATGCCTGGCCTACTGCCGAGATCGCGGTCATGGGTGCGCAGGGTGCTGCCGAGATCATCTTTAAGCGCGAAATAGCGACGGCCGAAGATCCGGAAGCAAAACTGGCGGAGAAGGTACAGGAATACAAAAGCAAGTTTGCCACACCTTACCGTGCAGCCCACCGCGGCTTCATTGACGAGGTGATCATGCCGTCGGAGACGCGCGGCAAATTGATCAAAGCGTTTAAAATGCTGGAAAATAAAGCCGTGCAGCTTCCCCGTAAGAAGCACGGAAATATACCGTTGTAACAGTGATTGAGGAGCAGTAGTCGGGAATAAACAAAGCCTGCCCCTGCTCGTTATCCCTGATAATTGATTATTGGTAATTGTTAACTGAATTTATGCGACAAGAATCTTTTGACTTTCTTCAGAAGTACCTCAATAACTCCTCACCTACCGGCTTTGAAGTAGAAGGCCAGAAATTGTGGCTGGAGTATGTAAAGCCCTATATCGATGACTACTTTGTGGATACCTATGGCTCTGTGGTGGGCGTGATCAACCCGGAGGCTACCTACAAGGTCGTGATCGAGGCACATGCCGATGAGATTTCGTGGTTTGTGAACTACATCACGCCCGAAGGCTACCTATACCTTAAACGCAATGGCGGATCCGATGCCCTGATCGCGCCTTCCAAGCGGGTGAACATCTATACCTCCAAAGGCATCGTGAAGGCTGTTTTCGGATGGCCGGCCATACACGTGCGCAAGGTAGAGAACGACAAAGCCCCTACGATAGAAACCGTGTTCCTGGACTGTGGTGCTAGCAACCGCGAAGAAGTAGAAGAAATGGGTATACACGTAGGTTGCGTGGCTACCTTTGAAGACGAGTTCACTGTGATGAACGACAAATACTATGTGGGGCGAGCCCTGGACAATCGCGTTGGCGGCTTCATGATTGCCGAAGTAGCCCGCATGATACACGAGCGTAAGCACAAACTGCCTTTTGGCCTCTACATAGTGAATGCTGTGCAGGAGGAGATCGGGCTGCGTGGCGCCGAAATGATCGCACACCGCATTCAGCCGGATGTGGCCATCATCACCGATGTGACCCACGATACGCAGTCGCCGATGTACGACAAAAAGAACAGCGGCGATATTCATTGCGGCAAAGGCCCTGTGATTGCTTACGGACCGGCCGTGCAGAACAATGTGCGGGATCTGATCATCAATACTGCCAAAGAAAAAGAGATCCCGTTCCAGCGCTCTGCCGTTTCACGTGCAACCGGCACCGATACAGACGCGTTTGCTTATTCCAGCGCAGGCGTTGCCTCAGCCCTCATCTCGTTGCCACTCAAGTACATGCACACCACAGTAGAGACGGTGCATAAGGAGGACGTGGAGAATGTAACCAAGCTGATTTATGAGACCTTGCTCAAGATCGAAGATAACCAGGATTTCCGTTACCTGAAGTAAGATTTCACTTTTAGCCAATGTGAAGCCTCACAGCGTCTGTCTATCAGACCTGTGAGGTTTTTGTTTTAGTCCCCTTCGAATTCTTTATTTTTGAACATGAGCTTTCCCCATACCTTCACCGACCAGATTGGCCACCGGATCGTGTTGCCGCAACTGCCACAACGCATCGTTTCTCTGGTGCCTTCGCAAACAGAACTGTTATTTGATCTGGGGCTTGGGGATCGCATCGTGGGTCTTACGAAGTTCTGCATTCACCCCAAGGAGCAGGTAAAGCAGAAAACGATCAGAGGAGGTACCAAAAATTTCCGGTTCGAGGTGATCGATGGGCTACAGCCCGACCTGATCATCGGGAATAAGGAAGAGAACTACAAAGAAGGGATAGAGCTGCTGCAGCAGCGGTACAAGGTATGGATGAGTGATATCTATACCCTGGAGGATGCGCTGGCGATGATGCAGCAGGTAGGGCAACTGACCGGTACCGAAGCCAAAGCAAAACAGTTGATACAAGGTATAGCATCCGGCTTTGGAGCACTTCAGCCGGTACAGCCAGGTATACCAACAGCCTATTTTATCTGGCGCAAACCCTATATGGCGGCAGGCAACCACAACATCATCGACCATATGCTGCAGCGGTGTGGTTTTGTGAATGCGTTTGCTGACCTGGCCCGGTATCCGGAGGTATCCCCAGCACAGCTGCAGCAGGCAGCCCCGCAGCTGATCCTACTATCTTCAGAACCTTACCCTTTTCAGGAAAAGCACCTAGCTGAATTCCAAAAGCTGTGCCCGCAGGCTGTCGTCAAAGTAGTGGATGGGGAAATGTTCAGCTGGTATGGCAGCCGGTTGTTGCATGCTCCGGCTTACCTGCAACAAATCGTGGAAGAGGTCAGAAATATGGTGTCTTAACCCTGGCAATTTATACGCCACTACCCCTTATGGAAGAGAGAACAGGTATAGGTGAAATTTTTATTTACGAGACTGTTCTACAACATTGACGTCATCCTCTCTTTCGGGGACAGTATTCACGCCATCTTAACCCCCTAAGCGTTCCAGTAGTAGTTTTGCTCTTTCTGCTATACCTGTGAAGTAAGAGGCATCTTCCTGAATCTGCTCCTGGCTTTTATGAAGGAGCTCCCGCCTGTTGGTAGAATCATCCAGGCTGGAGAATTTGATGATTTTCACGAGCCGATCAGGCTGCACTTCAAGTCCGGGATGGAGCTGTTCCAGTTTCCGGATCAGCTCCAACCGGAACTCTTTTTTCTCTATCGCTTCCTCGTCCAGCAGGCGCAATACAGCCGCCACTGCCTCGTCTTCAAAGACGGAGGTGATCGCAATACCGATAAGTTCCCCGATGGAGGGGGCCGGCAGCTTCATCAGGGTCAGGTACCCGCCACCCTGCGTGGCAGCCGTTGCGTAATATTTTAGCCAGAAAGCACCTGTAGCCGGGTCTTTGTAAACAGCTGCATAGCCGCCCACGGCCGTCTCGACCAGCTGCATTTTGGTGAGCAGCAGCTCGATCAGGCTTGCATCTCCATACAGGCGCCTCTTTTCCATGCTGTTATTCGCTATACGTTAGCTCAAACCCGACTTTGGCCAGATCCTCCCAGAAACGCGGATAAGATTTTCGCACCACGCCTGGTTCCTGTATCCGAACGGGCTGTAACAAAGCAATCGGAGCAAACGCCATGGCCATCCGGTGATCCTGGTACGTACGGAAAGACAGCTCCTCCTTGCCCAGCAAACCCGGAGTCATGCGAAACACACCCGTGGTTACTTCTTCTAAGTGTGCGTGCATACTCAGCACTTCAATCTGCAGGGCCTGTATGCGGTCCGTTTCTTTTATCCGGAGGCTCTCCACCCCCGTCATATCTACCGTTACGCCCAATGCGGCCCCGAGCGCCACTACTGTCTGCGCCAAGTCCGGGCAATCGGAAAAGTCGATGGAAACCTGCTTTTCGTGATGCTTTTTCTGCAGCAACACGCCTTCCTCGGTAAAGGTAGTGTGCACCCCCAGGCGGTACATGATCCCCGCGATAGCACTATCGCCTTGAAAAGAATGCTCTCTCAGACCAAGCAACGTGATCTCTGCTTCTTTGGCCAATGACACCAGGCTATACCAGTAGCTGGCTGCCGACCAATCCGATTCTACTGCAAATACCGCGGAGGTATACTGCTGGTGTGGCACCGTGATGGTATTTCCCTCGAAGGTGGCCGTCACACCGAAATGACGCATCAGCGCAAGGGTCATGTCGATGTATGGCCGGGATCCGATTTTGCCTTCCAGTTCCAGTTCCAGTCCTTCGGGCAACAGGGGGGCGACCATCAGTAGTGCCGATATATACTGGCTGCTGATGTCGCTGCGCACTTTCAGCTTGTTATTACCATTGCCTTGGAAACCGCGGATGCGAAGGGGCGGATAGCCTTCTTCTCCTAAATAATCTATACCTGCGCCCAGTTCACGCAGGGCATCGACCAGCACCCGGATGGGCCGCTGGCACATCCGATCGGTGCCGGTGAGCGTTTTATGCTGCCCTGTAACTGCGTAATACGCCGTCAGGAACCGCATGACCGTGCCTGCATCTTCGGCATCGATCGTTTCAGCATCACTTTTGAGTAGCCTTTGCAGCAATTGCGTATCATTGGCTTCCGATAAATTCTGCAGCTCTGACTCCTTACCCGAAAGGGCAGCGATGATCAGCGCGCGGTTCGCCTCGCTCTTGGAGGCTGGCAGCTGAATTTTTCCTTTCAATATACCCGAAGGATGGGCAACGGTAACAGTATTGGTCATAATAACTGGTAGTAACGCAATGATTCATGAATTTCCTGTAGGGTCACGGGCTGGTCGTAAACAGCCTTTCCTATACCTTGCAGTAAGGTGCAGTTTATAGTGGAACGGGTATTCTTCTTGTCCTGTAGTGCCAGTTGCGTGATGAAGCCGAGATCGTCTTCCGTCAGTTTCACTTTCTCATATACCGATACCAGGAAAGTCTCTATCTTCTCCAGGGCTGCCTGGCTCAGCAGCTCCTTCTTCACCGACAGGTAGGCCTCGCACAGCATACCTACCGCAATGGCTTCGCCGTGCAGCAATTCCCGGCCGGGTTTTTCCAGCAGGTAGCTTTCCACAGCATGGCCTACGGTATGGCCAAAATTCAGGACCTTGCGGTAGCCAGCTTCCAGTGGGTCAGCCGCTACCACTTCGGACTTGATCGCGACGGAATGCCGGATCAGTTCTTCCCAATTTTCATGGAACAAGCCGACCTGGCGCTGCTCCTCAAAGGTATCGCCATCCGCGATCAGCCAGTGCTTAATGATTTCGGCATACCCTGATTTAATCTGCCGCTGCGGCAGCGTGCGCAGAAAAGCAGGGTTGATGAGAACGGCACGGGGCTCGCTGTATACCCCGATGTGGTTCTTGAGCCCATGAAAATCGATGCCTGTTTTACCGCCCACACTGGCATCCACTTGCGCCAGCAACGTAGTGGGCACCTGCACAAAGTATAGCCCCCGCTTAAACACCGCCGCGCAGAATCCGCCCATGTCGCCGATCACACCGCCGCCCAGATTCACCAGCACCGACCAGCGGTCCAGGTTCAGCTCCGTCATGCGTTGCCAGATCAGCTCGCAGGTCTGCAGAGTTTTGTGTTCTTCCCCGCTTTGTATCTGGATGAGATCATGCTGGGGCAGGTACGGTTTTAGCAGCGGGTAGCAGTGGAGGAGCGTATGCTCGTCCACCAACACAGCTACTTTTGAAAAGGCGGGGTTCTGTAACAGCTCCGTCAGTTGCTGCAGCGAATCCTCCCCGATATAAATATTCTCCGTCACGATTCAGTTTATTCTATATAGGCCTATGTGCGGTATAAAGTTAGGACTTACTGCTACTCCCGCAAGAGATAAACCGAGGTTTTCGCTTATTTTGTAGTCAACGTATCTTCTTCAGGCTCCGCTTCCGGGTTACCCGCCTGCAGTATAGCGGTCTGTTCCCGGATCGACTCTACATGGATGAGTTTGTAGAGCTCTTCTACAAAAGCCGGATTTATGCCTGCTTCGGAGGCCCAATCGGCACGTGTTCGGAATATCTCTTTCCAGCGCTCCAGCTGCAGAACCTGTACATTGTTCAGCTTTTTGTATTCCCCTATCTGCTCCACCAGCGCCATCCGCCTGGCCAGTGCACCGATGATGTCATGGTCTGCAACGTCAATTTGCAGGCGCAGCTCTTCCGCCCTGTTTACCAGCTCAGCATCGTCATAATTGGTTTTGCGCACCTGCAGCTTGCCAAGTATCGCGGCCAGCGCAGCCGGGGTTACCTGCTGTTCCGCATCACTCAGTGCCTCCTCCGGGTTCGGGTGCGTTTCGATCATCACCCCGTCATACCCCAGGTCCAGCGCCCGTTGCGACAAGGGATGTATCAGGTCCCGGCTGCCTCCGATGTGGCTCGGATCCACGATCAAGGGTAATCCCTGGAATTTCGCTTTCAATTCGATCGGTATCTGCCAGACAGGTACATTTCTATACTTTGATTTCTGGTAGGAGGAAAAGCCTCTGTGAATAGCAGCAAGGTCTGTAATACCGGCATGGTAGATGCGCTCAATGGCGCCGATCCACAGGGCCAGGTCCGGGTTCACCGGGTTCTTGACCATCACAGGCACCTGCACCCCGCGCAGGGCATCGGCTATTTCCTGTACTGCAAAGGGATTTACGGTAGTGCGGGCACCGATCCACAGCACATCGATCTCCTGCTTCAGCGCCTCCTCCACATGCCGGGCAGTTGCCACTTCGGTGGTCACCCGCAGTCCCAGTTCCCGCTTCACGCGCCCCAGCCAGGCCAGGCCCTGCAAACCTACTCCTTCAAAGGAGTTTGGCCTGGAACGGGGCTTCCAGATGCCGGCCCGGAACAGGTGCACCTTCAGCTGCTGCAGTGCCTCTGCTGTCTGCATAACCTGCTTTTCGCTTTCGGCACTACACGGTCCGGCGATCACCAGGGGCCTGCCCCGCTCTGCCAGCAGTCCCGAAAAATAGGTATCTTTCTTACTAAACTTCATGACCAGTCATTCTTATTGCAAAGTTAACCTAAATAGAACAGCAATGCAGCTGCACAGGTTTAATAACAGCACCACAGGCTCGTGAAGCGCATAAGACTCTACAACTATCTTGTAAGATGGTTGATAACTAGACCTGATACATTATCTTTGTGAGCGCAAATACACACTTACATGAACCTGGCTACCAACGTATCTTTTGACGACACCGCTGTCGCATTTTCTTCCAAGTCCGACGCTGAACTTTATAAAATGTACCTGCTGTTCAAATCCATGAACAGCAACACGTTTGTGAAAATGGGTGGCGGCCTGCTCAACCTGGCCCTTACCCTGCACCTGCCGGTCAAGTTTATCATCAAACCGACCATCTTCAACCATTTTTGTGGAGGAGAAACCATCCAGGAGTCCGAAAGGGCAATCCGGGAGCTGGCCAAGTATAACATCGGAACGATCCTGGACTATTCTGTGGAGGGCGAAGGCACCGAGCAAAGTTTTGATGCCACACGGGATGAGATCCTGCGAACGGTAGAGAAAGCCAGGGGCAATAAGAATATCCCTTTTTCAGTATTCAAAGTAACCGGCCTGGTCGAAACCAAACTGCTGGAGAAAGTACAGGCCCGCCAGGAACTTTCGGCCGGTGAGCGCGCCGCCTTTGAACGCGGACGGGAGCGGGTGAATGCCATTTGCAAGCGCTGCCACGAAGCGGACGTACGCGTATTCGTTGATGCCGAGGAAAGCTGGTTTCAGGAAACGATCGATAACCTGGCCTATGAAATGATGGCGCTGTACAACAAACAAAAAGCGATCGTCTACAACACCTACCAGCTCTACCGCCACGACCGTCTGGATGCCATCAGGCAGGACTACGAGAACGCAGTGGCCCAGGGGTATATACTGGGCGTAAAGCCCGTACGGGGTGCTTATATGGAGAAAGAGCGTAAGCGTGCCCAGGAACAGGGCTACCCGAGCCCTATCAACCCGACCAAAAACGCATCGGATGAGCTCTATGACAACGCGCTTCGCTTTTGTGTGCAGCACCTGGACCGGATTGCGATCTGCGCCGGCACCCACAACGAAAACAGCTCTTACCTGCTGATGGAACTGATGGAGGAATATGGTATAGCCCCGAATGATGAGCGCGTATATTTTGCCCAGCTCTTCGGCATGAGCGACAACCTGTCCTATAACCTGGCGCATGCCGGGTATAATGTAGCGAAATATGTCCCGTACGGACCGGTAGAAGCGGTGATGCCTTACCTGCTCCGCCGCGCCAATGAGAACACCGCCATCGCCGGCCAAAGCAGCCGTGAGTTTACGCTCATCCGGAAAGAGATGGACCGCCGGAAAAATAAGAAACGATAATTTGCGAACGCAGCCAGGCAATATATCCTGGCTGCCAGAAGTTATTGGCAGAAGGGTGCCGGCAGCCCGGAAGATTCTTTTGAACTGAGAAGAAAGATGAGCTGGGGCTCAAAACAGCAGCGGCATAAAAACAAGAAGGCCCTGCCAGCTGGCAGGGCCTTCTTGTGTGCTTATAGAACTATAAGGTATTGCCTGTAGTTCTGGTACTGATTACTGTACAGTTACAGTAGTGTCAGTCTCAACTGTAGTTTCAGTTACAGTAGTGTCTTCAGTTACTGTAGTTTCTTCAACAGTTTCTTCAGTTACTTCAGTTTCTACAGCTTCAGTTTCAGTAGCAGCTTCTTCAGTGTTGCAAGCTGTGAAAGTTACCAGGGCGAACGCTACGAAAGCGATTTTGAATAAATTTTTCATTTTGTGTTTGTGATTAAGTGTTTTGGTTTCGAATTTGAACTTCATACCAGAACCAACCATAGGTAACCCGGCTATTTTTATTTTTTTAATTTTTTTTTCGATGGGTTACAAAAAGCGGCCGGAAGTATTAAAACTAGAGCGGAATGAAGAAGAGTTTGTATGAAACGGATGAGGCGATCATGGAGGGTATCCGGAACAATGATGACAGAGCCCTTGCCTACATGTATAAGCTTCACTTCCCCATGATCTCTCACTTCATTATCAGCAACAGTGGAACTGATGATGAGGCCAAAGACATTTACCAGGAAGGCGTCATCGTTTTCTACGAAAAGATCAGGGGAAACAGCCTGGAGCTGAGCTGCCAGATCAAGACCTACCTCTACTCCGTGTGCAGAAGATTGTGGCTGAAGCGGCTGGCTGAAAAAGGCCGTTACGCCAACAGAATCGAAGACTCTGACAATTTTCTGATGTTGGAGGAAGATGTCCCGCTGCACGAGGAAAATGAAAAGCAGTTTGGCGTGATGGCCGAATCGCTGGACCAACTAGGCGAGCCCTGTCGCACGCTGCTGGAAGACTTCTACATCCGCATGCAGAACATGCAGGACATCACCGATAAGTTTGGCTATACCAATACCGATACAGCCAAAAACCAGAAGTACAAGTGCCTGCAGCGACTGAAGAAGTTATTCTTTGCTGCTTACAAGCCGGAAGTATAGGCAGCCCGGAACTGAGTTTTACCACCTTGCAGAAGGTATAGTTTTTAAGATAATGTTAGACTACCGCATTTACGAGCAAATAGAGCGCTACCTCAGCGGCGGTATGCCGGCTGAAGAGAAGGCAGCCTTTGAGGCGTTGCTGCTGACCGACCTCAGGCTTGCTGATAAGGTACAGGAACACCGGCAGCTCATGCAGGCGATGCAGCATTATGGCCAACGCCAGCACCTCCGTCAGAAGCTCAACGCCATCCACAGCGGTATGGAAGCTGAACAGACCGTCCCAGCTACGGAACAAACCCCACCGACCTGGAAAGTTTTCTGGAAGAAGCATTCGCAGACCATAGCTGTAGCAGCCAGCGTTTCCCTGCTTTCTGTATTCGGTACCCTCTTTAGCGTACAGCAAATGAAGGCTCCGGTACGCCAGCAGGCAGCCCGCTACATTGAGCTTCGCAGGGAAGTTGAGAAAATCAAGAAGGAGCAGCGCGCGCTTATCAATGGTATAGCCAGCGCCGACGCCACAGCACCGGCTCCGCGGAGCGCCCGCTTTAGCGGTACTGGCTTTGCCATCAGTGCGGATGGTTATATTGTGACCAGCTCCCACGTAATTGCAGGGGCTGACTCCGTCCTCATCGAAAACAAGGCCGGCCTGAAGTATAAAGTGACGGAAGTACACCGCAATACAGACTATGACCTGACCATCCTCAAGATCGAGGATCCCACATTCGGAGGTTTTGGAAAGCTGCCTTATACCTTCAAGACGGCATCCTCTGACCTGGGGGAACGTGTGTATACCCTGGGCTTCCCGCGTGAAGACATCGTTTTCGGAGAAGGCTCGCTGAGCTCTGCCTCCGGCTTCGAAGGAGATACCACTTCTTACCAGATCTCTATCCCGCTTAACCCGGGTAACAGCGGGGGGCCGCTCCTCGATGACAAAGGAAACATCATCGGCGTGATCAATGGCAAGCAAGCCGGCCAGGAAGGCGCTGCCTTTGCCGTGAAATCTTCTTACCTGTTGCAGATGATAGCCGAAATGCAGCAGAACTACAAGCTTGCACAGGTCTCCATGCCCCTGAATAATGCCCTTACCGGTAGTTCCAGGACACAACAACTCAAAAAATTACAGGACTATGTATTTGTAGTCAAAGTTTATAACTAAGGCGCATTTTATTGTTTTATTACAATAAAAAAGGGGATTGTCTGCCATAAATCTGCAGATAATCCCCTTTTTTGCTAACATTTTAAGGCAGAAGCAGTTAAATAGACAGTGTGTGAGGTTCTGGAAACGTTACATGCCGTTTTTGACCATTCTAAATCCTATATGCTATGAAAATTAAAATGTTAAAACCAATTGCTGCTGTGCTCGCTGCAGGATTCCTGTATGGCTGTGCCAGCTCTGGCGAAGCAACTGATGCAACGGCCACGGAAGAAACCAGCACCATGAGCGAGACTCAGACCATGGCTGGTAACGAGGCGACCGAAACAGAAGTAACGACGGATACTGCCGCAACGGACCCCATCGCCACTGATACAATGGCTGCAGGTATGGAGACCAATGCCATGACCATCATTGACGTTGCCAAGACCAAAAGTGATATTTCGACTTTTTTGAGTCTGGTCGAAGCAGCCGGTATCAGCGCTGCACTGCAGGGACAAGGTGAGTTTACGATGTTTGCACCGACCAATAAAGCATTTGAACAGCTTCCTGCGGGTCAGCTGGACTACCTTAAAAAGCCTGAAAATAAAACTGAACTTCTAAAAGTACTGCAGCCCCATTTCTTCGGTGCTAAAGTAACAACTGCCCAGCTGCAGAATAACCAACGTATCCAGGTCGCTGAAAATGATTACATTGATGTAAAGGTTGGTACCGGAGCCAACGATATCACCATTGGTGGAGCCAGCATCATAGAACCCAATATTGAAGCTTCGAACGGTGTCATTCATGTGGTGGACCGCGTATTGGTAACTGCCGACCGTGTAACTGAAAAAGAATAGTAGAATCAGATAGTATAAAAAAGCCTTCCCCTAAAAGAAGGCTTTTTTTATTTCTAAACCACAGGCAATGAGATGCTCCTGCAACAGATCAGCCCCTCATTCCGCATCTTTACAGGTATGGCAATCGGTACAAACTACCTCCTGTTTAGATGAGTGGTATAGGCAACCTACCGCCACTTCGTAACCCTACCCCTGAAGAATCGTTAAAATAAACTGGTCTTAAAAAAAGGCCGGTTGACCCAATAAACTAAATAATATAAAACTATGAACAGAACAGATAAATCGAACATGATGACAGCCATGTTCAGAGACAGAGAGAGTGCTGAGCGTGCCTATGAAGAATTACGCGCCAGAGGATATGACAAAGATGATATCAATGTGGTGTTATCTGCTGAAGGCCGCAAGCGCCACTTCGGTGACGAGGTAAATAAAGAAGGTGACACCGAATTGGGAAATAAATCCCTGGAAGGTGCAGGCGCTGGCTCTGCCATCGGCGGTACACTGGGTGCTATTATAGGTGCTGTGGCAGCTATTGGTACTTCCGTTGCGATCCCGGGCCTTGGCCTGATAGTAGCCGGCCCATTGGCAGCCGGACTGGCTGGTGCTGGTGCTGGTGGCCTGACAGGTGGCCTGATCGGTGCACTGGTAGGAGCCGGTATTCCGGAGGAACGCGCCAAGGTATACGAAGAAGGCGTGAAGGAAGGTAACATCGTACTAGGCTTTAATCCGCATAACGCAGAGGATGCCCGCTACTTTGAGCAGCACTTCCAGAAAAACCGCGGAGAGCATATCTATTACTAGCATTTAACTTTTTGTAGTTAATACAAAGGCTTGGCTCGTCCTCCGGGAGGAGTCGAGCCTTTGCTTTTATCCCCTCTTTCAAACCTGCTTTCTTCTGACTACCCAATCATTTAATGATCAGTCTGTTAAGTATAAATAATTCTTTTTTTCATATTCCCTGTACGTAAACTACTTTCCCCGACGTTAGGAACGTAACTAGTACCTTTTATTTTTTTATTTTCATTCTGCCCTGCACACGGGTAAATAGAAACTAAAAAGCTTATACCTTTACTTAAATAATAACTTTTAGCCACAGGAGAGATTGGATGTACAAACTGAATCATATTCTGATTGTAGATGATGATGAAATCAACAACGTATTTACACAAATCATACTGGAGGACGCAGATATAAGCCATCGCATCTCCGTATGTCAGAGCGTACCGGAAGCCTTCGATTTTCTTCACAATGCCGCAATGCAGCAGGGACCGTCCTTCCCCGACCTGATCCTGCTCGATCTCAGCATGCCAGATCAGGATGGCTTTTCGTTTCTGGAAGAATACTACAAGGCAGGCTATCACGAATCACAGCAGGCAGCCGTCTCTATCCTCTCCTCCAGTGAGGAAGAAGAGACCATCCACCGCGCCCTTACTTATAGCGTTGTCAAAGGGTTTCTGCAAAAGCCCTTATCGCTCGTCATGCTCCATAATCAGCTTTCTACTACTGACCACGTCAACAGTTAGCAAACAATTTGCATGAGTTTCGTATGCTTTAGAAAATCTAAAAGATACGAAAGCATGAAGACTATGAAAAACTTATGGATGGCAGCGGGCTTATTTTTCGGCTCGGTTGCCTTAATATCCTGTAACTCGGGAACGCAGGAGCAGGACACGACCACTGCCACGGAGACAGAACAACCTACCACGACTGCCTCGGTAGATACGACTCTGAGTGAGGACATAGGGGAGTTTATGGGCTATGCCTATAATAACTCCGCCCTGCAGATCGAACTGGGCAAACTGGCCGTTGAGAAAGGCAGTACCCCCGAGGTAAGGCAGTACGGGCAAAAGATGGTGGACCTGTACGCCAAAAGGCAAAAGGAGTTAAAGGAGATAGCTGGGGAGAATGCCGCAAAGCTGCCCCAAAACATGGCCGATGACCAGATGGGAAAGGTCCAGGAGCTGCGTGACAAAGACCCCAAAGAGTTTGACAAAGCCTACTGGGATACCGTTGTGGATGCACACAAAGAGGCTTTGAATGTGTTTGACGACAAAGTGAAAACCTTAAAAGAGACAGACAACGCCGCTTTTAACCTCTGGTCCAGAAACAGCGCGAAAGAAGTGCGCGCCCACATGGAAGAAGCCATGAAGCACAGGGAGGACCTCAAGAGCTAAACAGAATAGGGAAGTATATCTAAAAAAGAAGGCTGAGCTATGCAGCTCCGCCTTCTTTTTTTACAGCTCCTTTTTCAGCAGTCCTTCCAGTACCGCCCAGGTATGGCGGGCCAGCAGCTTCTGCCCTTCTGCATTGGGGTGTACCCCATCGGGCAGGTTCAGGTGCCGCATACCTGCCACCCCTTCTAACAGAAAAGGGACAAAGGCAACATTATTCTTGATCGCCAGCTCCCGGAACAGTGCCCTGAACTCTGCCGCGTAGCGGCCCGGTACAATATCCGGGATCTCCATACCTGACAGGAGGATCTGTGCCTGAGGACTTTTGTGTTTTACCTTATCGATCATCTGCTGCAGGTTCTGGGAGGTTTCACGGGCAGGTATACCCCGGAGTCCGTCGTTAGCACCCAGGGCCAGCACGAAAATATCGACAGGCCTGCCCAGCCACCTGTCCAGGCGGTGGAGGCCGCTGGCCGTTGTATCCCCGCTTATACCTGCATTGATGACCGTATAGTCGTACCCTTCCTCTTCCAGTTTCTTTTGCAACAACGACGGATAAGCCTGCGCTGACGATACCCCGTAGCCTGCCGTGAGGCTATCCCCAAAAAAAAGTATTGTTTTCATCATTTTCTTTACCTGCCTGCAGCAGTCTTACGTTAGTATTTAGACGCTAAAGCACTGCTGCCCATGCGTTGCGGCGGCTTTTGGATCCCCGATGAAACTTTAAGGCCGGTAGCGGTTTATTGCTGACCGGTACCTATACCCTGGCCTAAGCTTCACAAGATTTGGTATGCTTCGGAAACGAAAAAAACAACACTTCAGTTATAGTAAGCAGTAAGTGTGCGCGTTAACGTATCGTTGCACTCCCTGTAGAATTGCTATACGCTGCAGCCTTTTGTGATATATTTTAAATTATGCTACATTAGGACTTGCAGGCTTAGTAGGAGCTCCCTGACCATCTGCGGCACTACTTTTGCGTATAGTTTTATAGTCCAACTAACTAATTAAATGCTATCCTTGACAACCAGATTAAAAATATTCCTTTCTGTACTGGCAGTGATACTACTGACCGGCTCTTTTATACTCTATAGTAAGAACAGCACACCAGAAGGAAAAAATGAGATATTGATCAAGGCCCTGATGCAGGGCCTGAATTCTGCCCACTACAGCCCGGAGAAGGTAGATGACAGCTTTTCCAAAAAAGCGTTCAAGCTATACCTGGAGCGCCTCGATTTCAACAAAAAGTTTCTGATTGAGTCCGATGTTGCCATGCTTCGCAAGTATGAGACCGCACTCGATGACCAGCTCAAGTTAGGTTCTTTTGAATTCTTTGACATTTCTGCCGACCTCATCGAGAAGCGCACCAAAGAATCAGAAGCCTATTACAAGGAAATACTGGCCAAGCCTTTTGACTTTACAAAGGAAGAGGTAATTGAGCTGGATGGCAAAAAACTCAAATTTGCCAAAGACAAAGCGGAACTGAAAGAAGCCTGGAGAAAGCAACTGAAGTACCAGACGCTGGTCCGCCTGTCGGATATGCAGCAGGAACAGGAAAAAGCTTTGGCCAAAGGCGATAAAAAAGATCAGAAGACGCCGGAACAGATGGAAGCCGAAGCCAGGGAAAAGGTAAAGACAGCCTACGATGAGCTTTATAAGCGCCTGGCACAGGTGACACGCGACGACCGCCGCTCTACCTTCATCAATGCCGTAGCCAATGTATACGATCCGCATACAGGTTACCTTCCTCCGAAAGCCAAAAAAGATTTTGACATCGAGTTTACCGGCCGCCTGGAAGGTATAGGTGCCTCGCTGCAGGAGAAAGACGGCCAGATCAAAGTGATGGAAATTGTTCCGGGTAGCCCCTCTTACCTGCAGGGTGAGCTGAAGCCGGGCGATGCGATTCAGAAAGTAGCCCAGGGCAGTGCAGATCCGGTACTGATCGAAGGTATGCGCATCGACGATGCCATCCAGCTGATCCGTGGTAAAAAAGGGACCGAAGTACGCCTGACCGTTCGTAAGCCGGACGGCAGCACCCGTATCATCCCCATCATCCGGGATGTGATTGTGTTTGAGGAAACGTACGCCCAGTCTGCTATGATCGATGAAGCAAAGAAGATCGGCTATATCAAGCTGCCTGGTTTCTATGCAGACTTTGAGCGCAACGGGGGCCGCAACAGCGGGGCTGATGTGAAGGCTGAAGTAGAAAAACTGAAGCAGGCAGGTATGCAAGGCCTTATCCTGGACCTGCGCAACAACGGCGGTGGCTCCCTGGCGGACGCCGTGGAAATGGCAGGCCTGTTTATAGACCAAGGCCCGATCGTGCAGGTAAAGACCGCTTCGGGCAAGACCGTGGTGCTCGATGACCGCGACGCGCAGGTGCAGTACGCCGGCCCGCTGGTGGTGATGGTGAATGCCAACAGTGCCTCGGCATCTGAGATCCTGGCTGCCGCCATGCAGGACTACAAGCGTGCTGTCATAGTCGGCAGCCCTACATTTGGCAAAGGTACCGTACAGCAGTTCTTTGAGCTGGACGAAGCCCTGCCTTCGCAGTTCGATCCCTACAAGCCGTTTGGCGCCCTCAAACTCACGATCCAGAAATTCTACCGCATCAACGGAGGCACCACACAGCTCCGCGGCGTAACGCCTGATGTCGTGTTGCCGGATGCCTACAGCTACCTGGAGTTTGGCGAGAAAGAGCAGGATTATCCGCTTCCTTTTGACGAGATATCTCCTGCCCGCTACAAGCCATGGACCCAAAACAAGCTGAACATACCTGCCATACAAGCGAGCAGCCGCGATCGCATCGCTAAAAACGAAAGCTTCCAGGTGATCAAGGAAAGCGGTGAGCGTCTCAAAAAGCAGGTAGACGTCACGACACGCTCTCTGAACATGAAGAAGTACATGGAAGAAGAGCGAAAAGGCGAGGTGGCCAACAAACAAATGGAAGAAGCACAAAAGAAAGTACCTGTTCTGAGTGTTTCCAGGATGAAGACGGATTTGCAGGCTATTGCCGGCGACACAGCCAAAGTAGCACGCAGCAAAGACTTTGTTAAGAGCCTCCAGAAAGATGTGTACGTCGAAGAGGCGGTTGCCATCATACAGGACGATATCAAGTAAGCATAAAATAGCAGACAGTAAAAAGCCGGTTATGTATATAGCCGGCTTTTTTTTATTTTGCATCCTACTCTACCATACCTTCCCCTTATGAGATTTCACCTGCCCGGGTCACGGCCCAAAACGAGACGTCATACGTTCACTTACTTTGCAGCTGTGCTGCTTACCTTCTCCGGTTGCACCACCAGCCCCGGCACGAAACAGGAAGCTGCCCGGCAAGGCGTAGTAGCCGGAAAAGCCATGGTCGTATCGGCGCACCCCGACGCTTCCAACATCGGGCTGGAGATACTCCGAAAGGGCGGCAACGCCTATGACGCAGCCATTGCCACCCAGTTTGCCCTGGCTGTCTGCTATCCGGTTGCCGGCAACATTGGCGGAGGAGGATTCCTGGTATACCGCCACCATACCGGCGAGACCGGCGCCCTCGACTTCCGGGAAAAAGCTCCTGCAGCTGCCTCCCGCGACATGTACCTCGACTCCCTGGGCAATGTGGTCACCGACCTGAGCCTGCTGGGCCATCTGGCAGCCGGCGTACCTGGCTCCGTAGACGGGATGGTGAAAATGCATGAGAAACTGGGCTCTCTCCCTTTTGCTGAACTGGTGCAGCCTGCTATCGACCTGGCCCGCCGCGGCGTGGTGCTGACGGAGCGCGAGGCCCGCATGCTCAACAATGCCAGCAAAGAAATGGTCGCCTACAACAAGCACACGCCTTACCTGGTAAGGCAGCAGGCCTGGCAGCCGGGTGATACGCTCCACCACCTTGACCTGGCCCGCACGCTGGAGCGTATTCGCGACAAGGGACGCGAAGGATTTTATGCCGGCGAGACAGCGGATCTGCTGGTAAAAGAAATGCAACGGGGCGGCGGCATCATCTCGCACCAGGACTTGCGGGACTACAACGCCATCTGGCGCACCCCGATTACCGGCAAATACAAAGACCTCAAATTGATCTCCATGTCGCCGCCTTCGAGCGGAGGCATCGCCTTGCTGCAGTTGCTCACCATGGTGGAGCCGTACGATCTCAAGCAAAAAGGGTGGCAGCAAGCCGAGACCATTCAGCTCATGGTAGAAGCCGAAAGACGTGTATACGCCGATCGTGCCACCTACCTCGGTGACCCCGATTTCTATAAAGTGCCGGTAAACGAGCTGCTCAACAGAGAGTATCTGCAGGGCCGTATGAAAGATGTCAGCCTGGAGCAGGCCACGCCGTCCGCTTCTGTAAAAGCCGGTGATCTTGCCTTTCATGAATCGGACCAGACCACTCACTTCAGCATCGTCGACCAGTTTGGCAACGCCGCTTCCATTACGACCACCATTAACGGTGGTTATGGCTCCATGGTCGTGGTAGAGGGCGTCGGTTTTCTGCTCAACAACGAGATGGATGACTTCAGTGCCAAACCGGGCGTACCCAACATGTTCGGATTGATAGGCGGCGAGGCAAATTCTGTGCAGCCTGGCAAACGCATGCTCAGCGCCATGACCCCGACGATCGTGGAGAAGGGCGGAAAGCTCTACATGGTAGTGGGCACACCGGGTGGCTCTACCATCATCACTTCTGTGTTTCAGACCATCCTGAACGTTGTGGAACACGGCATGACCATGCAGGAAGCCGTAGCCGCCCCCCGTTTCCATCACCAGTGGCTACCTGATGAGATCCAGCATGAGCCCAACGCCATTTCTCCTGAGGTGAGAGCTATCTTGGAAAGTAAAGGCTACAAACTAAAGCAGCGCAACCGGTATGGCGCCGTAGAAGGTATACTGGTATTACCAAACGGCAAACTCGAAGGAGGTGCCGATCCACGGGGGGATGATACCGCGGTAGGTTTCTAAGCAGGTATAGCATCAAACAGAACGAGCCAGCAGGTGCTATACCTGCTGGCTCGTTCTGTTTGAGGTAAACTATCTTCTGGCAAAAATTTACAGACTTGTGCCCTGCTATCATGCCGGGCTTATAACTCTGACGGCTTGCAAAGCCCAAATATGCAGTTAGAATACGCAAGGGTCGACGATAAGAGAAGGATGCTGAAGGTATAGCGAGTGCACGTTAGATTTCTTCGAGCCCGTAGGGTCGCAGACCCTACATCCACACAAAGGCACGAATCTGAGATTTGCGCCTTTGCGCTTAACCATTCTTCCGCTTTTCGATGAACCCGGCAATGTAGGTCGCCATGGCGGCTATACCTGTCGTGCTCATCAGGCCGAACACCAGCTTCCGGCGGTTCAGGGTATCGCTGTCAAATTTGGCTTCCGTTGCCTCATCTGGCAAGGCGGCCTGCAAAAACATCCGGCCCGTTTGCGCCAGCAACAGCCCCGTAATGCCCACAGCCACGTGTGCCACTGTCTGGTTTCCCTTTTCGATCTCCTTACTCATCAGAAGCAGTGAGGCTCCGGCTACGGCAGGTATAAGCGCGGTGGCAGGCCTTTTCTCATTCAACTGATAGCTGGCCAATCCTGCTCCTATCAGCGCTGTCGCATGAATGTTGTTCATTATTTGTGGTTTGTCTGTCATAGTCGTCTCGTTTGTTCCCTACACTTTTACCGTTAGCCGCCGCTTCAGGTTATACCTATACATCAGGTAGCCCTGAATATTTAGCAGGTATGGAAAAGCTACAACGCCTACTACGAAAGGCTGCTTCCAGTATAGCCCAGGCAAAAAAAGCGGCCTCCTACCAGGTAGAAGGCCGCTCTTAAATTAGTTCGTACAGGAGATTAATTCCGCACAAGCTTGGCTTGGTATACCTGGCCTCCTGCCTGCACCTGCACGTAGTACATGCCGTTACGCAGGCCGGCTACCTTCGCGTTCAGTTGCTGCTGCACACTGTTCAGGTTGCCACTCAGTTCGTGCAGCTTGATGCCGTTTGCGGAACGCAGCACCAGTGTCATGTCATCCAGCACCGATACTTCTTCCGGCAACGAGATGTGAACAACAGCGCCCTGTGTCGGGTTCGGGTACAGGCGGAAAGCCAGATCCTGACCGTGTGCTATACCTGCCGAGAAGTCATTTTCGCGGATCGCCAGTGTAAAGCTACGAGCGGCTGCTGCCATACCCAGATCAGTTGTCACATTGCTGATGTAGAAGGTTACCTGCTCGGTAGACTCTACCAGCTTGTCATCCACGATGCTCACATCAAAGGAAGCGGTAGTAGCATTAGCCGGAACTGTTACCGCGATCACATTATTGGAAGCGGCCGGAGCAGTCGTATAATCCACGGCTGTGGCAGTCGCACCATCTTTTACTGTCAGGTATACTGTGTGTGTTTTGGGTTGTGGGGCCGAAAGCGAAAGGTTCACGGCAAACGGGGCATCGCCTTCTGTCCTGGTAACCGTCGCCTCGGTAAACGCTACCGCCGGGGTGGCGCTGAAGCTGAAGCGGGCAGATACCGGTACGTGGTCCGAAGTAGTGGTTCTGTAGTTCGGAATCACGTTGAGCAACTGATTCTCGATCGCAACAGATTCCTCAATGTACTCATCTACCAGGGACTCCGATACAATGATGTGGTCCAGGAAGCTCTGGAAAGAACCGCCTGCATAGGTATAGCCACCGGCTACACTTAAGTCGTACGTCAGCGCTTTGAAGTTACTGTCCAGCACGAATGGGTTCAAGGTAGAAGGAAGGTCGTTTACCACCGAGATGTCCACATCTTCGTTCATATCACCCAGCATCACCAGGTTCACGTTCGGATACTGCGCTGTCAGGCTGTCCTTTAACACCTGAATGTCATACTTGCGCTGGTTGTAAGGCGTCACGTTGGTACCGGAGTTGGCTCTTGTGTGCAGGTCCACCACATAAAGCTGTTGCGTTACGCCATTTACTGTGGCTTCCAGTTCCACCAGCAGCGGCAGGCGGCCACTGGCCCAGAAGCTCGTTTGCGCAGCAGGATAGCCTGGCAAAGTAGCAGTGCCTGCCAGCACATCCTGGTAAAGTTTGTTAAGCAGCACTTTCTGACTCTTCACCTTTACCACATCCTTCCGGAAGGCTACGTATAGCTTTTGCGGCACCAGGTTGCGGCTCGGGTCCCAGGAGTAGGAATGCACATCGGAACGCACAAAGTCATACGCAGGAAGCTCGGCCATCAGGTTTTGCATCGCTTCGTCGTTTGCTATTTCCTGGAAAGCGATGATATCTGCGTCCAGCGTCTGAAGCGCTTTTTTGGCATTGGCAAATTGTAATTCCTCGTTATCTGGACCCAGTTCAGCGCCTCTATCGTCTTTGTCAGCGCCAAACCACTCCAGGTTCCAAGACACGATATCCAGGGTGCTGCTCTTGGGCAGGGAAGATCCGGTCAGGCTTCCTCTCACGGTAGTGAAATCGCCGCTCGTATACGTTATGTTGCTCGATGACCGGAGCTTGGTACTGGCTGGCTTGAAGCGCACATACACCGTGTTGGAAGTACTTGCTTCTGCAGCCGTATAAGTCAGCGAAGCGGCGTAGGTCTGGCCGTTTTTGGAAAGTTCAAAATCAGTTCCTACAGACAAGGTCATACCTTGCGGGAAGCCAGGTGCCGAGAAGTTGAAGCTATGCGGGGCTGAAGCATCCGGCACTTCCACCACACCGAAATCTACACTAAAGTCGCTGGCTACCAGCAGCTGGTCTACGTTCTCTACAGAGAAGTCGTCCAATGTCCAGCGGGCTGCACCATCCAACACAGCCTCAGAGGTATAGACAAAGGCGACATGAACGGCAGCGCCTTTGTAAGCTGTCAGGTCTACGATGGATTGCTTCCATACATCCGACGCCATGGCCGGGAAGTCGCCGTTCAGCTCCGTCCACGTGGCTGTAGTTGGGGCACTCACGCCATCATAATTAGTGGATACCATCAGCTTCATGCCCGGGCCTTTGAAAGCGGTTCTGGTCCAGAAAGAAAGAGCTGCGATGTTGAAATCAGTCAGGTTCAGCGTAGGCGAGATCATCCAGTCCTCGTTTTCACGGGCAGCGCCGCTGTAGCCGTTTATCTGCACGGCGTTGTTGCGCGGGCTTTCCTCGGTTTCCCGGCCGAATGTGGTACAGGCCCATACCTGGTCTCCTGTCACGCTATACGCTTTCCAGCCGCCTGGCAGTGTGGTACCGCAGGAGTTGAAATTCTGTACAAAAGGGCTGACGGCATTTGCCGTCACTTCAGTAAGCACGCTTTCGAAACCAGCACCGGAATGGGTGATGGTACCCGACAGCGCACCTGCTGCCGTCGGCATCACACGCACATACACGGCAGGGTTAGCGGCCATCTCTTCTGCAGAGAAAGTCAGGCTGGTGGCATACCCGGCAGCCTCCTGCCGGGAAACAGTGAAGCCACCTGTAGCGGTCAGCTGCACGTTGCCTATTATGCTGGTGCTTGTCAGGGTATAGGAGGCTACGCTGGGCTGGTTCAGGGCTACATCGCCAAAGGCTATAGCGCCGGGCGCGAGCACCATCGGATTCTTGCTGTCGCTCAGGCTGCTTACCTCGATGTTGTCCACGGCAAAGCTTGGCCTGGAACCGCCGCCGCTGATCTGGCGCGTTGCCCAGCGCAATTGTACCACTCCCTGGTTTTCAGCTGCTTCAGGCAGCGTTACCGTAAATGCCTCTACCTTCTGAGGTTCGGTATTACCGCTTGTTGCAAATTTTTCTGTGTTGTTCTGGTATTGGGTACCATCCAGGTTGATGAAAGCCCCGCTCGTACCTACCCGGTACTGCAGCGTGATCTCGTTGATCCTGGTATTGCTGCCGCCATCGTACGGATTACGCAGGGTCATCATGTCAAAAGCCACGGTTACAGCAGTCTTCTGAAGGGTGTTGATGGCAAAAGCCAGGCTAAGGTCCACCGAGCCGCTGTTGAGCAAACCCAGCTTCCCATTGTAGTTGTGGATGGCTCCGTTGGTGGTGGTGGAAGTACTGTTTGCCAGCATGGCTCGGTCACCGGTAGCATCCGTTGTCCGGAAGTTCGACAGCGGACTGGAGGCAAGAAGCCAACCCTGCCAGCCGGCAGGATATTCCGTGGAAGCGTGTGGCAGGTCAGAAAAATCCTGCGCATACGGCAGGGACTGTGCCTGCGGATGGGATTGCGCGTGTGCCTCGCTGCTACCCAGAAGGCCGCAGCATACCAGCACAAGAGCAGAAAGCTTTTGTAGATGTTTAGACATAGATATAAATTAGAAACGGAGAATGATTTTTCAGGGAAAGGAAAGCATGCAAAACACTGAAGCACATTTGTTTAAGCCCATAAAAAGCGCCGCATAGAACCATCCTGCAAATGTAACAATATGTGCTTAATGTAATGTTACGGAATGGTTAAAAAATAATGAATTACCACTATATACTGCTTTTATGCTATACCTGTTATTTCTCCCCGATGGTGGCCAGCGCCTGTTCTATATCCCGGATCAGGTAATCCGCATCCTCCAGCCCGATATAGAAGCGTACCAGGTTAAAATTGAGCGACGACTTGTAATTTCCCGAATTATAGGACGCCGCAGCCGGGTATATCAGCGACTCATGACCACCCCAGGATGCGGCCATCAGGAAGTGCTGCAGGCTATCGCAGAAGCGATCTACTTTTTTAAGGTCATCCGTCTTCAGAGCGATGCTGAACTGGCCTGAGTTGTTGGTCATCTGGCGTTGCGCCAGCTCATATTGCGGATTGGAGGGCAGGAAGGGGTATAGGATACGCTCTACCTGCGGCTGCTGCTCCAGCCAGGCCACTACTTTGCGGGTAGTAGCCGCTATCCGCTCCATCCGCACCGGCAAGGTGCGAAGCCCCCGCAGCAGCAACCAGGCATCCTGTGGCGACAGCACGGCGCCCAATGTCATAAACTCCCGCTCAAAGATCTTGTTGATGGTGTCGCGGCGGCCGCAGATCACACCGCCCATGGCATCCGAATGGCCACCGATGTACTTGGTACAGGAGTGCACCACCAGGTCAACGCCAAACTTGATCGGGTTCTGGTGCAGCGGCGAGGCAAAGCTATTGTCGATGATGGTGCTGCAGTTATGTTCCCGGGCCAGGGCCGTGATGGCCGCTATGTCCTGTAGCTCGAAGGTGAAGGAATTGGGGCTTTCCATGTAGAGCAGGCGCGTATTGGGTCGGATGGCCTGGCGGTAGTTGTCCGGGGCGGTGCCGTCTACCATGGTGACTTCCACCCCAAAGCGCGGCAGAAAACGCTGCATGAGTGCATTGGTCCAACTATAGGGCTTCTTCACGCAGACGACGTGGTCGCCGGCATTGACCTGCGAGAGCACAGCTGCCGATACTGCCGCTATACCACTCCCGAAGGCGATCGCGTGTTCCGCTCCCTCCAGTGCTGCCAGCTTTTTTTCGAGCATCGTGATGGTAGGGTTATTCCCCCGGGTATAGAAGTAGGCTTCGGCCTCATGCCGCAACATTTGGCGCATGTCCTCTACGGTTTTGCAGGCGAAGTTGCTGGTCTGGATGATAGGTGGCGACACCGCATTAAAGTACAGTTCACGGTCCTCGCCCAACTCATTCAGGATATATGATAGCTCCATTTCGATACAGATTTAGGTTAGCCTTTTCACTCTTATTTCCTGATACGTGTTGTACGATCTGACTGCTGCAACCAGCGCCTGTACCGGGCATCTGCACGCGCGTTCCCAGCCTAAAACAAGGACGCTTTTAGCATATCGCATAGAGGTCATATTTTTTTCAAATACATGTTATAATTAATTGATTATCAAGCAATTAAATAACTGAATAATATGAAAAAAGATGCCTGTTTTGCAACTGTTGGGGGCGTGCTGATGTTTTAAATACATGAAAGAGAAAGAAGAAGAAAATATCATATCGTTGTATCCGGAGGAGCAGAAACAGCTGGACAAGGAATGGCATAAATCCATCCCGGCGCAGGTGTTTCTCAACTACTTCTTCGCGATAAACTACCACCTGAACCACTACGAAGGGATGGGGCTGCAGCAACTGGCGTACTTCAAGGAGGTGCCTGCCGAGCTGACCGAAGAGGACGTAGAAGCAGTGAAGCGGCTGTTGCTCAACAGCTGGAGCACCGAGTATGCGCTGCGTGCTACGGCCGAGCTGGGCGATGAGAGTTATATCCGCAACGCCCTGCACTGGACTTTCCCACAGGCTTACTATGCTGTGTTTGCCGGACTCCAGGCATTCCTGTACACACGCCAGATCAAGAGCAGCAATGAGGCGCTTGTGATGCGAGAAGCAGGAAGGCTGGTTGTCAAGAACGCTTACCCGCAGGCAATGAGCTTTTATGCTTCGGGGCATTATGACCACTTCAATGTGAATCGTTTGCCGTTGGCGCATTACAAGCCGGGCTTGCAGATAGCCAACAAGGAGCTGGAGGCGCAGGCGCAGATCGGTCAGTTTTTGCGTACGACCCGCCGCATGAAGACGAAAGCAGTGCGACAGCAGGTGCAGTCCAACGCCGCTACTGCGATCCGTAGCAGCCGCACCGGGGAGGTACTGCAGAAGTTTGGTCCGCAGCACTGGCAGCAGATGACCTGGCGGGTGGGTTATACAACTTTGTTTGACCTGTTGGCAAGGCTGCGTATATCCAACTCGCACCGCGAGATTGAGCGCTTCGTACAGGCTGAGATCGATTTCAAGTTGTTCCACCAGTCGCTGCTCGAGATCGTGAGCTACCTCAATGGTATACACGAGTGCTATGTGGCCCAGGCCATGGGACTGCAGCGCTACGAAGAATTTGTGCAGCAACTGCCCGCATACCTGTCAGG
>NZ_JSYF01000117.1:0-6725 GCF_054824225.1 Pontibacter sp. HJ8 | reverse complement strand
TATTTGAACAGCAAGTACCAAGGGTGTCACCGCAACTTGGTACCAGGCTATACCTGTGATCGCGATCGGGTGACCATGTTTCATTAGGCAGCATTTCGAGGTCTGATCGAGTTCAGTTTTATAATAAGTAAGCTACTCTTTATTATTCGTACTTTTATTTCAAATGGAAAAAGAATCTAAGATATACATTGCCGGGCATAGGGGAATGGTGGGCTCCGCTATCGCGCGTAAACTCAAAGCTTCCGGCTACGCTAACCTCATCACCCGCACCTCCTCTGAACTCGACCTCCGGAACCAACAGGCGGTGCTCGATTTTTTTGCAGACGAAAAACCGGATTATGTGTTTCTGGCGGCAGCCAAGGTAGGCGGCATTCAGGCAAACAACACCTACCGCGCAGATTTTCTTTTCGATAACCTGATGATTGAAGCCAACATCATCCACGCGGCCCATCTGCATGGGGTGCAGAAGCTGATGTTCCTGGGTTCCTCCTGTATTTACCCCAAAATGGCCCCGCAGCCGCTGAAAGAAGAATACCTGCTGACGGGTCCTCTGGAAGCCACCAATGAGCCATACGCGATTGCCAAGATCGCCGGCATTAAGCTTTGCGAATCCTACCGGGATCAGTACGGGAGTAACTTTATCAGCGTGATGCCGACTAACCTGTATGGCTACAATGACAACTACGATCTAAACAACTCACACGTGCTGCCGGCCCTTATCCGTAAAATACATGAGGCAAAAGACAACGGAGCAGCTACTGTTACCGTATGGGGCACAGGGAATCCAAAACGTGAATTCCTGTTTGCCGATGACCTGGCAGAAGCCTGCGTCTACCTGATGCAGGAATATAACGGCAGGGAACTCGTCAACATCGGTACCGGCGAAGACGTTTCGATCAAGGAACTGGCGCTGCTGATCAAAGAGGTAATCGGGTTTGAAGGCGAGCTGGAGTTTGACACTTCGAAGCCGGACGGTACTCCCCGAAAGCTGATGGATGTCTCAAAACTGCACAGCCTTGGCTTCAAGCATAAGATTGAACTGCGCGAAGGGATTGCCCTGGCGTATGCTGACTTCAAAGAAAAATACGTTACCGCCTAAGCTTACTCAGGCACGATAGTCCGCCAACTTGGATTATCAGTCAGGTGAGCGGTATACCCTAAATTGCTTGCGAACCTGCAGGCGCAGTAGAATCAAATAACAGAAACAAAAAAAATATAATAAACAGATACAATGAAAACAGCCCTTATCACTGGCGTAACCGGACAAGATGGCGCTTATTTAGCTGAATTACTGCTTAGCAAAGGATATAAAGTGCACGGCCTGAAGCGTCGTAGCTCCATGTTTAACACCGACCGTATTGACCACCTTTATCAGGATCCGCACGAGAAGAACATCAACTTCAAGCTGCACTACGGTGATATGACGGATTCTACGAACCTGATCCGTATCATTCAGGAAACGCAGCCGGACGAAATCTACAACCTGGCCGCCATGAGCCACGTGAAGGTAAGTTTTGATACGCCGGAATATACGGCCAACGCCGACGGTATCGGTACGCTGCGCATACTCGAAGCGATCCGAATCTTAGGGCTTACAGAAAAAACAAGGATCTACCAGGCATCCACTTCAGAACTCTACGGCCTGGTGCAGGCTGTTCCACAGTCCGAAACCACGCCATTCTACCCACGTTCTCCCTATGCCGTGGCCAAACTCTACGGCTACTGGATCACGGTAAACTATCGTGAAGCGTACGGCATGTTTGCCTGCAACGGTATTCTGTTTAACCACGAGTCGCCACTCCGCGGAGAGACCTTTGTGACTAGAAAAATTACCCGCGCTGCTGCCCGTATAAGCATGGGGCTGCAGGACAAGCTATACCTGGGCAACATGGATGCCAAGCGTGACTGGGGCCATGCCAAGGACTATGTGGAAGCCATGTGGCGCATTCTGCAGCAGGACACACCGGAAGACTTCGTTATCGCAACCGGCGTAACAACCACTGTACGTGACTTCGTGAAGATGTCGTTTGCCGAAGTTGGCATCGAGATCGAATTCAAAGGCGAAGGCATCGACGAAAGAGGCTATGTAGCCGCCTGCAACAACCCGGAATACCAGTTGGAGATCGGTAAGGAAGTGGTGGCAGTAGATGCGAACTACTTCCGTCCGACAGAAGTAGAATTGCTGATTGGCGACGCTACCAAGTCCAGAACCAAACTGGGTTGGGTGCCGAAATACGATCTGGCCGCTCTGGTAAAAGATATGATGCAGCATGACGTGGAGCAATTCAAGCGTGACTCTTACCTGTTGGAAGGTGGTCACCGCGTACTGAACTACCACGAATAATACCCGGCTATACCTGCAGGTATAGCCCAAACAGAAAAGGCAGTTTCACTCAAAGTGAAGCTGCCTTTTTGTTTTAGCATTCTCTAGAAGATAGGCTGGAAGTGGGTTGAGATTTGGGTGAACTCTCTGGCGTATACCTGTGACCGATCAATAGTAAATACAGAAAGCCAGCGATAATCACTGTAGGGACATTGTCCGGATCATGCACCAGGTATAGGTATAGGTATAGGCAGGGAGAAAAGGGGGAGGGTTATAAACGCAAAAAGCCCTTGATTTCTCAAGAGCTTTTAAGCGGTCTGGACGGGACTCGAACCCGCGACCTCCGCCGTGACAGGGCGGCATTCTAACCAACTGAACTACCAGACCATTCTCTTTTCTCTAACGCTGTTCGTTAAAGTGATACAAATGTAGAGGGTTATTTTTGATTCTGCAATAGCAGGGGCACTTTTTGGCCTTATATTTTTGGCCGAAAAGTGTAAGATGCTCAAAACCAAATATTTTATTTTTATTATAAAGGATTAATCGCTCCGATTAGCTGCAGCATTTGCGGAAACTGTTAAATTTGCATCAGAAATAGCGACAGAATATATGCTTTTGGATTTTGAACAGCCCATTGCGGCCTTGGAAGGTAAACTGCAGGAGATGAAAAAACTGGCTACGGAAAGCCAGGTAGACGTATCGGAAGCAGTGAAGGCCCTGGAAGAGAAAATAAAGACGCTCAAAAAGGAAACGTATGCCAACCTGACCCGCTGGCAGCGTGTGCAGCTGTCCCGTCATCCCGACAGACCCTACACCCTGGATTATATAGATGGCATCACAGAGAAGTTTGTCGAACTGCACGGCGATCGTACGGTAAGCGATGACAAAGCGATGGTAGGTGGCTTTGGCGACGTAGACGGCCGTAGTGTTATGTTTATCGGGCAGCAGAAAGGCCGCAATACCAAACAGCGCCAAATGCGCAATTTCGGTATGGCGAACCCGGAAGGCTACCGAAAGGCACTTCGCCTGATGAAAATGGCTGAAAAATTCGGCAAACCAATCGTCACCTTTATCGATACGCCTGGCGCCTTCCCGGGTCTGGAGGCGGAAGAGCGGGGACAGGGCGAAGCCATTGCCCGCAACCTGAAAGAGATGTTCATGCTGAAGGTGCCCGTGATCTGTATCATCATAGGAGAGGGCGCTTCGGGAGGTGCACTGGGTATAGCCATAGGCGACCGGGTGATGATGCTCGAAAATACCTGGTACTCGGTTATTTCGCCTGAGTCCTGCTCGTCCATCCTGTGGCGTAGCTGGAACTACAAAGAGCAGGCGGCCGAAGCCCTCAAACTTACAGCCACCGACATGCTGCAACACAAACTCATTGACGGCATCATCAAAGAGCCGCTGGGAGGCGCGCATACCGAACCGCAAAAAATGATGCGCATGCTCAAAAAAGAGATCATCAAATTGCTGGATGAATTGGAAGCCGTTGATGCGGAAGACCGCATCATGCAGCGTATCGATAAGTTCTCGGCCATGGGCGTCGTGTTGGAGAGCTAAGGAAATTGAAATAAATCGAAGTGGCAGCAGAGGAAATCTTTCTTTGCTGCCACTTTTTGTTTTAGTACTTTTAATTCAGCTGCGTATGGAAGGTTGTTTTCCATACCTGCAGGAAGGTATAGGAGCTTTAGGTATAACGTTGCGCTCCTATCTGAAGAAAAGAACAAATCACTTTCTAACTTCTTAACTCTTTAACTCCTAAACTCTCAAAACTATGAATCTTCACGTAATCGATACTGGCTTTTTTAAACTGGACGGAGGCGCTATGTTTGGTGTGGTACCCAAAACACTGTGGCAACGCACTAATCCTGCCGATGAAAATAACCTGTGCACCTGGGCCATGCGCTGCCTGCTGATCGAAGACGGAGACCGCCTGATCCTGATCGACAACGGGATCGGTGATAAGCAGGATGCCCGGTTTTTCAGCCACTACTACCTGCACGGTGATGCCTCCCTGAAGACTTCTCTTCAGGCAGCCGGCTTCTCTTATGCCGATGTCACCGATGTTTTTCTCACGCATCTGCACTTTGATCATTGCGGAGGCGGGGTGAAATACAAAAACAGTGAAGGAGCGCTGGAGCTTGTTTTCCCCAATGCCACCTACTGGTCCAATGCCGACCACTGGAAGTGGGCCACAGAGCCCAACCCGCGCGAGAAAGCCTCTTTCCTAAAGGAAAATATCCTGCCCATGCAGGAGAGCGGCCATCTGAAGTTTATAGATCCCAACCAGCCATCACCTTTCTCTCAGTTCGATATATTCTATGCTGATGGGCACACCGACAAGATGATGGTGCCTATCATACCTTACAAAGGCAAAAAAGTAGCTTTCATGGCGGATCTCCTTCCTTCAGCCGGGCATGTTCCCTTGCCCTATGTCATGGGCTACGATACGCGCCCCTTACTGACCATGGATGAAAAAGCACGCTTTCTGCAAACCGCTGCAGATGAGGATTATGTGCTTTACCTGGAACATGATCCAACAAATGAGTGCTGTAGTGTGCAACAGACTGAGAAAGGTATTCGTTTAGAGAAAACATTCTCACTAAGCGAACTCTAATACTATGCAGATCGGTCTGGCGCTATCGGGAGGAGCTGCCAGAGGTATAGCTCATCTGGGAGTTCTAAAAGCATTTGATGAAATCGGGATCAAGGTTGCTATCATTTCCGGCGTAAGTTCGGGAGCGATTGCCGGTGTATTTTATGCATCGGGCTTCTCGCCCGATGAAATCCTCAAGCTCATCAAAGAGCTCCGGATCTACCGGATCATGCGTCCGGCCTTCGGTCAGATCGGATTCCTGCACCTGGACGAAGTGGAAAAACTCTATATCAAGCACCTGGGTGCAGATGCCACCTTTGAAGACCTGACTATGCCTGTCATCATTAGTGCCACGGAGATGAACGAGGGGGTGACCGCATATTTTTCCAGCGGGAATCTGATCAAACCGCTTCTTGCTTCCTCGGCCGTGCCGGTGCTATACCGCCCTGTCTCTTACAACGGTATGCTGCTCAATGACGGTGGCCTGCTCAACAATATGCCGATTGATCCCCTGGAAGGAAACTGCGATATCAAAATTGGCGTCCATACCAACCCGGTCAATCATCAGGCCCGGATAACGACCCTTCGGAGCATGATCGAAAGGACTGTGCACCTGGCCATCAATAATAACGTAAAACCCCGTATACCACAGTGTGATTTTTTTATAGAACCACAGGATCTCAAATACTACAGGCTCATGAGCTTTCGCAAGGCAGATGAGATTTTTGAAATAGGCTACCGCTACACCATGAACCTGAAAGAGAATCTGTTAGAGTTAACACAAGAAAAAAGCAGTTTATAATCTGCAAATCGAGTACAGCATGCACATGCTTAAATTAAATATTTATGTTTATAAATATTTGTTGAAAATCTATAGTCAATTCAGTATATTTCCCGTAAATCCAGCTGGTATATTTCTGCGTTTCTTTTGAATTAAATTTTAGAACCTTATGGTAAAGCCTTTATTTACCCTTGTCTTCCTGATCTCCTTTTTTTCCTTTACCAAAGGATGGTCGCAGGAAAATCATAGCTCCCTGATCCGGGCCAAAGTGAAACATGGATCGCTCATGTTGGGAGGCAACCTGCAAGGGAGCTACTCACTTACTTCCCAGGACCTGGATAACACAGGGCAGAAATCGGAAGGTCAACTCATCAATCTAAATTTGCGGGGTAAAAACGGATATTTCGTGCACGAAGATTTTGTTGTCGGGCTGGATCTGAGCATTCTGCATCAGAGCACCAAGTTAACCTCCCCGAGTGAAAGACCGCATGAAGCCAGGAGGGAAACCTTTATGTTAGCCGGTCCTTTTGCCCGATATTACCTGCTAAACGGTGTTTTCGGGGAAGTAACCATGCTGGCTGGTCTGCACAATTTCAATGATGTGGGACGAAAGTATAAAGCCCTCGAGGGTTCGGTAGGGATAGGCTATGCTTATTTTATCAATGAAAAATTTTCCCTGGAACCTGTCTTATCCTTCCGTTACTTCCAGAAAGTGGACAGGGATGACAAAAAATACCGAGAACTGGGGCCTATGCTGGGATTCGGACTACAGGTATACCTGCTCCGAAAGAAGTCCCACATTATCAAAGAAGGACTTTAGCGGTTCCCGATTTAAAATATTATATAGTATATTTGAATTGCTAATCCATAAGCTCACTGCTTATGGATTAGCTTTTTTTATAATCGGGAAAAATGTTCGCAAAATCACTCTCTAAGCTGATTTTTAAATTAGCTGGCTGGAAACTCAATGGCAACCTGGCCCCTGAGCTCCGGCGCTGCGTTATGATCGCAGCACCTCATACCAG
>NZ_JSYF01000116.1:0-11340 GCF_054824225.1 Pontibacter sp. HJ8 | reverse complement strand
AAAAAGTATAAAAGCATGAAATATTACGCAGCGCCGCTGTCTAGGGTATTGAATCCAACTTGTGTGAGCATCAGCCCCTCCGGTGCAGGCGTGATATAGGCCAGCTTGGCCAGGTGGTGCTCGGCCTCTTTCTGCACGTCTTTATACTTGGGATATTGTTCCTGTAGGTAAGGGTATAGCTCCTGGTAATGCAGCACGTTGCCGGCCTGTACCTCCTTTTCCTTGAAAGCAGCCATAATGCACTGCGCCAGATTTTCTATATTTTCTGCTTCAGAGTGTAGTTCTGTCATGTCTGTGTATGCTTTGGTGTTGGATAGGAAATACGGCGTAAGAGAGGTAAGAGTTGAAAGTTCAGGAGTTAGAGAGGTTGGAGGTTAAAAAAGGTATAGCCCGATTCGGGCAGGTCCTGCCCGTCCGAATCGGGCTAGAACAACCACTCAACAATTAACAATCAACCATTTAACAATTCAACCTACTCCGCCTTTTTAAAACCCAGCGCGACAGAGTTGAGGCAATAGCGCAATCCGGTGGGTTTGGGCCCGTCATCGAATACGTGGCCAAGATGGGAGCCGCAGCGGCCGCAGATCACTTCCGTGCGCACCATCCCCATCGACCGGTCTTTCACTTCCTTGACATTTCTTTTGGAGATCGGCCTGAAAAAGCTGGGCCAGCCGGTGCCCGAGTCGAATTTGGTATCAGAGGTAAAGACTTCGTTGCCGCAGGCCGCGCAGGTATAGGTGCCTTTCTGCTTAAAGTTGTCATACTTGCCACTGAAGGCAGGCTCTGTTGCTTTTTTTCGCAGGACAGCAAACTGCGCCGGTGTCAGTTCTTTTTTCCATTCCGATTCCGTTTTCACAACCGTGTCCTGGAGAGAGGTGCTGTTGAGAGCGGCCATTCTCTCTTCACTCAAGGGGCCTTCACCGGAAGTAGCTGTGGTATAAGCTTCTGTCCCTGTGTCGGCCTTTTCTTGTTGTGAACAGGCCAGCAGGCTCACCAGCAGGATGAGGATATACATATAATAGGCTTTCATACAATGATTTACGCAATAATCGTGCGAGTGGCTTTAGGTCTCTTATTATTTTATACCTTATTGAACAAAGGTTATATACAGAATGTTTGCTCCATAACCACAGCCATTGTGCTGGGTAAGAAGAAATTAATATTCACATAACCTGTTTATTTCGAGCAGCATACTGAAAATATAAAGCCTTTTTTATACCTTTGCGGCTCGAAAAACCTATTCAATGCAAAATATTCGAAATATCGCGATTATCGCACACGTAGACCACGGCAAAACGACGCTCGTGGACAAGATCATCCACGCTTCTAAGCTATTCGCTGACCACCAGCACTTTGACGACCTTATACTGGACAACAACGACCTGGAACGCGAGCGCGGGATCACGATCGTTTCTAAGAACGTGTCGGTTCGCTATAAAGGTGTTAAGATCAACGTAATTGACACACCTGGTCACGCCGACTTTGGTGGTGAAGTTGAGCGCGTACTCAAAATGGCTGACGGCGTACTGCTGTTGGTAGACGCATTTGAAGGCGCTATGCCTCAGACGCGCTTCGTATTGGGCAAAGCGATACAGCTGGGCCTGAAGCCAATTGTGGTAGTAAACAAAGTAGACAAAGAAAACTGCCGTCCGGACGAAGTGCACGAACAGGTATTCGACCTGATGTTCAACCTCGACGCGACAGAAGACCAGCTGGACTTCGTAACGCTGTATGGTTCTTCCAAGCAGGGTTGGATGAGCACAGACTGGACAAAGCCAACAACCGATATCACACCATTGCTGGATGCTATCATTGATGTGATCCCGGCGGCTCCGTACCTGGAAGGTACACCACAGATGCAGATCACGTCTCTTGACTACTCATCCTTCGTGGGTCGTATCGCGATAGGCCGTGTGCACCGTGGCACTTTGAAAGAAGGTATGCCGATCAGCTTGTGCAAAGCCGATGGCTCCATCAAAAAAGGTAAAATTGGCGAACTTCAGGTTTTTGAAGGCCTTGGCAGAAAATCAGTACAGGAAGTATCAGCCGGTGAGATCTGCGCGGTAACAGGTATAGAAGGTTTTGACATTGGCGACACGATCGCTGATGCCGTGAATCCGGAGCCTCTGAAGCGTATCTCTATCGATGAGCCAACGATGAACATGTTGTTCACGATCAACAACTCTCCTTTCTTCGGTAAAGAGGGTAAGTTCGTAACTTCCCGTCACCTGCGTGACCGTCTCTTCAAAGAGACAGAGAAAAACCTGGCACTGCGCGTACAGGAAACAGACCGCGAAGACACCTTCCTGGTATTTGGTCGTGGTATCCTGCACTTGTCCGTACTGATCGAAACCATGCGCCGCGAAGGCTATGAGCTTCAGGTTGGTCAGCCTCAGGTAATTTATAAAGAAATTGACGGTGTTCGTTGCGAGCCAATCGAGCACATGGTAGTGGACGTTCCTGAATCAACTTCCGGTAAGGTAATTGAACTGGTAACGCAGCGTAAAGGTGAACTGACGATTATGGAGCCAAAGGGAGACCTGCAGCACCTGGAGTTCAGAATCCCTGCGCGTGGCCTGATCGGTCTGCGTAACAACATCCTGACGGCTACAGCTGGTGAGGCGATCATGAACCACCGTTTCATGCAGTATGAGCCGCACAAAGGCCATATCCCGGGACGTATCAACGGTTCTATCATCTCTATGGAGCAGGGCCCGGGTACAGCTTATTCAATCGATAAACTGCAGGACAGAGGTATCTTCTTCGTGGATCCGGGTGTAGATGTTTACATGGGCCAGGTTATCGGCGAGCACAGCCGCCAAAACGATATCACGGTGAACATTCAGAAAGGCAAGAAGCTGACCAACATGCGTGCTTCCGGTTCTGATAACAACGTGAAAATCGCTCCTGCCAAGAATTTCTCTCTGGAAGAAGCCATGGAATACATCCAGAAGGATGAATTGCTGGAAATAACGCCAAAGAGCATCCGCATGCGTAAGATTTACCTCGACGAGAACGAGCGTAACCGCATGTCGAAGAAAGAAGAAGTGGCGTAGGTATACCCGCTTTATGTATTAAGAAAGCCCTTGCAGTTTTGCAAGGGCTTTTTTTGTGGCTTGACAGCTGGCTAAGATTATTACCGGTACAGGATTAGGGGAATGAAAGGTAAAACCTCCTATCGTGCGGTGATTTAATTTCAGAAACAAGCTCCCCTCTGTTTTATGATAAGAAATAAGTAGCTAGCACAGCACACTTACTCGAGAACAAACAGCTGCTTCCCTCCTCCTATACTTTCCTCAACTTGTAAACATTAGCGCCCGTTTACGTTAGATAGGCTGAGAAAATGATAACATACCTCGTATGAGAAACCACCACCTGCATGCTCTCACCCTGGCGTGCTTGGCTCTACTTTCTTTTGGCTGTGCCAAAAAGAGTTTTTTCGCCTCTTCTCCTGTAGCTGATCCGGAACACCGGCAGGAACTCGCGCTCGCCTCCACAACTGACGCGGATAGTGTCACCATCCAAGCGGGCAGGCATTACGAGCGCAATGGCTTCCACACCTTCTTCTGGGGCAAACACTACCGGCAGGTATGGGCCGCACCGGTTACGGTGCAGGTTTTCGATATGAAGAAGATGAAAGGCGGGCTCTCGATTGAAAAACTTGGCGGCGGCATGCAGACGACCAGCCTTACTTTGTCTGACAAGGATGGCTTTACCTACGCCTTGCGCTCCCTAGACAAGGACCCAAGTGGCATCCTGCCCCCGCTCTGGCGCAAATCCTTTGTCTCCAATGTGATCCGTGACCAGACTTCTGCTATCAATCCCTATGCGGCCCTGGTGCTTCCACCATTGGCTACGGCAGCAGGTATACCCCACTCCACGCCCCAGCTGGTATATGTGCTCCCCTCCGACACGACCTTTGGTGAACACCAGGAAGACTTTCGGGATAAAGTCTTTTTGATAGAGGAGAAGTATAACGATGAACGCACGATCACGCCGGAGCTGGGAGCGGCTGTCGGTATAGCCGGCTCCAAAACGATGCTGAACGAGCGGTTTGGCTTTCATAACCACTGCATAGACCAGCGGGCCTTTGCTAAAGCCCGCCTGTTTGATCTGCTGATCAATGACTGGGATCGGCACGAAGGGCAATGGGAATGGGCCGTGTACGAAGAGCACGGCGACAAGGTATACCGGCCGATACCCAAAGACCGGGACAATGCTTTTTTCTATTTCGAAGACGGGATCATTCCCTGGATCTTCAGCCGCAAATGGGCGATCCGGAAGTTTGAATCTTTTAATGAAGAGTACAAAGACGTTTTTGCGCTTATGAAGAACGCACAGTTTATTGACAACCGCGCCCTCACGGAACTTACCTTACAGGACTACCAGGAAGTAGCGACCGAACTGCAGCAGGCCCTGACAGACGAAGTGATAGAAAGTGCCGTCAGGCAATTTCCTGACAGCGTCTACCGCCTGGTTGGCGAGCACACCACCCGTAAGCTCAAAAGCAGGAGAGACAAGCTACAGGAAGCTGCCCGTAGGTTTTATCTGGAGCTGGCCAAAGAAGCCCTCGTCGTTGGCACCGATCAGAAAGAGAAGTTCGAAGTAAAACGGCTGAACGATGAGGAAACCGCTGTAACCGTATACCGCCTGTCGGATAACAAGCAGGTATACCACCGTATCTTCAAACGGAGCGAAACCAGAAACATCACCTTGCATGGGCTGGCGGAGGACGATGAGTTTGAGGTAAGCGGAGAAGTTGAAACAGGTATTAAGGTTGAAATTGTGGGAGGAAGAGGCGAAGACAAGATCAAGGATACGTCTGAGGTGAAGAAAGGCTGGCGCAAAAAGACCATAGTACGGGATACCAGACGCAGCAACGAAATTGAGTTTGGAAAGGAAACCAAGGACAAGACCACGCATAAAGTACAGGTACATGCATTTGACAGAGAAGGGCATTAACCACACCCAGGCCCACTGTCAAAAACTAAAAACTAACGAAAACCAACAGGCAGCTGATGCCTTCGCTACCATTACCCCGACATGATGCACTCCAACCACCGCCCCCCGAAATATGGCAGCATGCTTTGGCTGCTCGCCGCACTGCTGGCACAAAGTTGTATTGGCAACCGATTCACGCACTCCCTTCAGCAAGTGCCCCCTCCTGCCACCGCTCCGCCGTCTGCCACACACAACTACAGCGACAGCACAATTACAGAGGCCGTAGGCCAACACTATGGGCGAAGCTCCTTGCACACGCTCTTTTATGGCAAGCACTACCGTCCGGCCTGGACCACCCCCGTCGAGTTCAGGGTGCTGGATATCGGCACCGAAAAAGGAGGCCTTACGCCGGTGCTGGAGGGAGGAAGCAGGCAAACGCGCAGCCTGCGGTTGCAAACCACAACAGGCAAAGAGTATGTATTGCGCTCAGTGGACAAAGACCCGGCTACCGCACTCCCCGAAAAATGGCAACAGAGCTATGCCGCCAATATCATCCGGGATGCGACCTCGGCCACACATCCCTATGCTGCACTGGTGCTCCCCCCCATGGCAAAGGCCATCGGTATTCACCACACGGAGCCGGAACTGGTCTACATACCGCACGATCCCCGGCTGGGAGAGCACCTCAACAACTTTGGCGGCATGGTCGCCTTGCTGGAGGTAAGACCCGACAATGATTTGTCAGATGAACTGCACATGGGCGAAGCTAAAAAAGTCAAGAGCACCAGGTCCATGCTGGAAGACCGATTTTTTGATAACGACAGCCGGATAGATGCCCGTTACTTTCTGCGGGCGCGCCTCTTTGATATGCTCATCGGAGACTGGAGCCGGCATGAAGACAACTGGCGCTGGGCACAGTTCAAAGAGGACGGCCTGAAGATATACCAGCCCGTGCCGCGTGACCGCGACAACGTTTTCTATAAGCTCAACGATGCCATCATACCTTGGCTCTTCATGCGGACAGGAATGAAAAAGCACTTCCAGACGTATAGCCATGACCTGGCCAGGCTTTCGCGGCTAAACAGGAGCGGCCGTAACCTCGATGAGACCATACTGGCAGAACTCTCCCAACAGGACTGGATAGAGGTAGCGGACAGTGTCCGGAGTGAACTGACAGACGCAGTCATAGAACAGGCTTTCAAACAGATGCCTGATCCGGTCTACTCCCAGACAGCAGCCCCAATCATGGCCAAACTGAAGTCCAGAAGAGACAACCTCACCAACGCTACCCAAACGTATTACAAAGACCTGGTCAGGGAAGCTGTTGTCCTGGGATCCGACAAGCACGAAAGGTTTGAAGTAGAGATCCTATCTAAAACTGAAGTACGCGTACGCGTGCACAAGATCAAGAAGGACGGGGAAGTGAAACACCAGCTCTTCGACAGGCTATACCATTTCAGCGACACCAGGGAAATTTACCTGTATGGGCTGAACGGCCAGGATGAGTTCATCGTGACAGGTATAGCCAAGCCGAAAATCAAGATCAAAATATGGGGAGGTGCCGGAGAAGACAGCTACACCGTGACAGGTGAAAAACGTTTGGCCAAACGCATCCGGATAGAAGACACCGAGTACCGCAATACCTACGAGGTGGCAGAGGGCACCAGAACAAAGACGATCCAGAATCCGCAGGCCAACCAGTTCGATGCCGAAGGCTGGCTGTTGCGGTATTACCTGAACTAAGGCCCTTATACCTCAAAAAGCAGGACCCAATATGTTCACCATAAAAAAGGCAGCCGGCTAAAATAGCCGGCTGCCTTTTTTATGGTTATTGAGCAGACCTTAGTCTTTGTCTCCTGTTTTGTTTTTGCCGCCCTGGCCGCCACCTCCGGAGCCACTTCTGCTGCCGGTGCGATTGTCCTGATCTTTGGCACTCCAGGCACCCTGTCCCTGCTGTTGGCTGGCAGTAGCTTTTGTTCCTTCCGTACCCAGATCGGTGGCACCTTTGTGGTTGGCCGTGTTGGAATGTTTACCCGGCATAGGCTGCGCGTTGGCATTGCTTTCCGGCTTCTTTCTATTCTCTTCTTGTCCTGAAGTTTTCTTATCGTTTGCCATTTTATTTCCAGTTAAATCACTCAACTCCGGTCTGCTGTCTGGCAGACATTCTTCCCTTAAGGTACGGGCACCGCCAAGAGGAGTTGTATAACCGGAAGAGTTACTGCTTGTGCAGGACAGTGGCAGAAGCCTGTGCAGCGGGCAATATCAGCACCTCTGCCAGGTTCACGTGGGCAGGTCGCGTGACCATAAAAACAATCAGATCGGCTATGTCTTCGGCCCGCAAGGGTTCATATCCCTGGTATACACAAGAGGCTCTTTCCTTGTCGCCCTTGAAGCGCACCTCCGAAAATTCAGTCTCTACCAGTCCCGGGTTTATCTCCGACACTTTTATACCTTCCTGCACCAGGTCTATGCGCATGCCTTTGGAGATGGCGTCTACCGCAAACTTGGAGGCGCAGTACACATTGCCATTGGCGTATACCTCCTTGCCGGCGATAGACCCAATGTTGATGATGTGGCCTTTCTTCTGTGCCAGCATCAGGGGCAGTACGCCATGGGTCATATACAGCAGACCTTTTACATTGATATCGAGCATGGCATCCCAGTCCTCTACGGCACCGTTCTGTATGGAAGCCAGCCCGTGGGCGTTGCCGGCATTGTTCACCAGCACATCGATCGTTTTCCACGCTTCCGGCAAACTGCTGATGGCGGCTGTTACGGCTGCCTTGTCGCGCACATCGAACTGCAGCGTGTGCACTGGCACTTCGGTGATCTGCTGCTCCAACTCCTGCAGGCGTTCTGCCCGGCGGCCTGTCGCAATGATATGATAGCCTTGTTTGGCCAGTGCAACAGCTGTCGCCCTGCCTATACCTGAAGTGGCTCCTGTAACAAGTGCAATTCGCGCCATTTGTTTATTCAAAGAAAAGAATGAAGGAAACGTTGTGGTTGGTCATCTTATCAATCAAGTCACTATACGGGCTGGTATGAGATGCCTTCTGATTGAGGAGACCGTGTGAGAAACGCAGTTCCGGGGCAAACTTGAAATAGGGATAAAAGATATCCAGGCCTACCCCATACTCCAGTGCCAGGTCATATTTTTCGGAATGAAGCTTCGTTCCACCCGATGAGGTGTCTTTCAGGTTACCCAGGTCAATACCTGGTTTTAAACCGCCCACAAAGTACATTCTGGCATTTCCCCGACGCTTGGCTCTATACTTTAAAAGCACAGGAAGTTCCACCATGGTAGAGCTGATCGTGATATCATCAAACACCGGACCTTCTCCCCCATCGTTGGTATCTATACCTTCAAACTCAATGGTACGGCCATAGAAACCTACTCCGGGCACAAAGCGCGCATCCAGGTACTCAAAAAGACGCACGTTGAGCACCAGTCCGGTATAGAAACCCGGGCTGTTCTTGGCATTGACCTTGATGGCGGGAAGCTGGCTTACGTAGGCATCCGAATGCTCTACTTTATACTTGGTGAGCGGCATACCCAGGTAGAAACCATAGTGTATGCGCTTCTCATCATAGCCTGGTTTGTTCTCTCCCTTTATCTTTTTCTGTGCCTGCGCTTGTGTTACGCCAAACAGGCAAAGGATGAAAAGAGCTGAAACTATAGCTTTTTGCCTGTGTAGATGGAGCTGATGCCGAATGTAAGTGAATGCCATTTTGTTGTTTTAAATCCAACCTCTTCAAAGATTCTCAAAAATTCCTTGCCATCCGGAAAAGCCTGCACGGATTCGGGCAGGTAGGTATAGGCGGCGCGGTCCTTAGAAACGAATTTACCTACTACCGGTAGTATATTCTTAAAATAAAATTGATACAACTGTTTCATCGGGAAGCTTTGCGGCTTGGAAAACTCCAGCACAACAGCAGTTCCTCCCGGCTTAAGCACCCGGTGCATATCGGCCAGCCCTTGCTTCAGGTTCTCGAAGTTGCGCACACCAAAAGCCACCGTGATGGCGTCGAACGTATTATCGGCAAAAGGCAGGCTTTCGGAGTCACCGTAGCGGAGCTCTATCTTATCGGCCAGCCCTTTGCGCTGCAGCTTCTGGCGGCCTACCGCCAGCATACCTTCCGAAATGTCTACCCCAACTATCTTATCGGGCTTCAGGCTCAAGGCCTCGATAGCAAAATCAGCTGTACCGGTGGCTATGTCCAGCATGAGCTTTGGTTTTTCAGGAGCAAGCAGGCTGATTGCTTTTTTGCGCCAGATAATATCAATGCCAGCACTCAGGAAGTGGTTCAGGAAATCATACTTGCCGGCGATGTTGTCAAACATCTGGGCTACCTGCGACTTCTTGTTATCGTTCTGGTCTTTGTAGGGTACTACCGCCATGGGTCTTTCAATATAGTAAACGTTGCGCAAAAATACGGCACCAACACCTATAATGCATGGTTTCTGCTACCTTTATTATAAAAAAGCAGGCTGAGCGTATGCCCAGCCTGCTTTTCTCTTCTCAGACAGATACGCTTATTGGTTTGGCGTAGTCGTCTGCTCGTTTCTTGGTATCACTCGGAACTCTGTTCTTCTGTTCAGCTGCATGTTTTCAGCCGAAGTGTTCGGAACAGCCGGGCGACGCTCCCCGTAAGTTTCGGTTATCATTCTTCTTGGAGAGATGCCTTGCTTCACCAGGTAATCGAAGGCAGCATTGGCACGGTTATCACCGAGTGTCATGTTATACGATTCGCTTGCGCGGGAGTCGGTATGGCCTTCGATGCTGATGTTCACTGTAGGATTAGCCTTCATATAAGCGGCTACCGCATCCAGGTCACGTGTAGCTTCCGGGCGCAGGGTATACTTGTCTGTGTCGTAGTAGATGTTCTTCAGCTCCGCAATAACACCTGTTGTTGCGCGGGTCGTATCTACGTAATCGATGTAAAAGTCCTGCGTGATCGTGGTGGTGTCGTTGAGCACCATTGGCATTTCGAACGTTTCCGTCGTGATCGTTTTACCATCTCTTCCGATCTCTACCTGGTACGGACGTCCGGAAAGGATCCTCAGGTCATAGGTACCGGAATCCGGCTTGGTCACATCGCGGTAAGAAACCGGACGCTTATCGGCCTGCTGCGAATTGAAGATCAGTTCCAGTCCAGGTATAGCCAGGCTGTCCTGCTTGGAGAAAACGTGGCCTGTGATACGTGCTGCACGGATGTAGTTGATGGTGTAGATATCTTTTTCGCCGTAACCACCAATGCGGTAGGAAGAAAGGTAAGCGTAGCTACCATCCGGGCTTAAACGATAGTAGGTATCATCGTCAGGCGTGTTCACCGGCGAACCCATGTTCATAGGACGGCTCCATCTACGGGCTACCGAGTCAAACTTGGCAGAGAAGATGTCATACCCACCCATGGTGTTGTGACCGCGGGAAGCAAAGTACATAATTCCGTTAGCAGCCAGGTATGGGCTGTCGTCGTCAAACTTTGTGTTGATAGTCGTGCCGATGCTTTTAGGCTTGCCCCACTCCCCGTTTGCCTGGCGCTGAGACACATAGATGTCCATGTCGCCTTCTTCGGAGTAATGGCTGGTAGAGAAGTACATCGTTTTGTTATCCGGCGTGATAAAAGCGTCAGACTCAAAATCTTTGGTGTTGATGTTGGCTCCCACGCTTTTTGGTTTCCCCCAGCTTCCGTCTGCCTGACGCTCTGAATACATGATGTCCCCGTTGTTATCCGAACGGTACAACAACATCTTCGTGTCGTTGTCAAACAATTGGATGGATGCGTCGTGGCCACTGCTGCTCAGGTTACCTGCAATAGAGCGTGGCTGCTCCCACTCGTCACCGCTGATTCTTTTTGTTTCATAGATGTCTTCGTAGTACTCTCCGTCACGGGCTTTGGAGCCTTCGTGACCAGGCGTGCCTGCACTGCGTGAAGTGAAGAGCAGGTAGTTGTCATCCGAAGAGATAACCGGGCTGTGCTCCGAATACTGCGTGTTTACAACGCCACCCAGGTTCTTTACAAATACATCCTTGGGATTAGATACCTCATTCTTGGCGTTACGGCTATGCTGGATCAGCATGGCTACTTCTTCGCGGCGGAAATCATCCCGCTTGCGAATGTTGGGGATGTAAGCCTGGTAGTGCTTGATCGCATCATCAAAACGATAGTTGATGTGGTCGATACGGCCCAGCCAGTACTCAATGTCGCGGTCTACGTTTGGCTTGGCAGCCTGTGCCCGGTAGATATAGTCAGCTGCCTTCTCTTTGTCAAACGTCATGTAGCTGATACCGGCATAGTAGAGTGCCTCTGCATTGTTGGGGTCATTGGCCAATACCTGCTCGTAGTAAGGTATAGCTGCCCGGTAATTTTCGCGGTCAAAAAATTTGTTTCCTGTTC
>NZ_JSYF01000115.1:0-20451 GCF_054824225.1 Pontibacter sp. HJ8 | reverse complement strand
TGCGCAGGACATCACCATCACAGGTACGGTGAAGGACGCTGCAACAGGGGACCCGCTCATCGCAGCCAGCGTGCAGGTAAAAGGGACCACCAGGGGCGCGCAGACAGATGCTTCAGGTAATTTTACACTCAGCGCTCCTGCCAATGGTACGCTGGTCGTGGATTACCTGGGATACCAGCGACAGGAATTCCCCATCAACAACCAGACAACCTTAAACCTACAGTTAAAGCCTTCGGCAGAACAACTGGATGAGGTCGTGGTGACAGGGTATGGCACCCAGCAAAAACGGGATGTGACGGGTTCTATCGCTTCTGTGAAAGGGGAGGAGATAGCCCGGCAACCGGCGCAAAACCCGGTGAGTAACCTGCAGGGGCGGGTAGCCGGCGTGCAGATCACCAACACAGGCGTGCCGGGAGCTTCTCCGCAGGTACGCATCAGGGGAGTAGGCTCGGCACAGAGCGGGGTGGAGCCCCTCTACGTGGTGGACGGTGTATTTGTACCGGACCTCAATTTCCTCAACCCGGCGGATATCGAGTCGATGGAGATACTCAAAGATGCTTCCAGCGCGGCTATTTACGGGGTGCGTGCTGCAAACGGGGTGGTACTGGTTACTACCAAGCGCGGCGCAGAAGGACCGCCCCGGCTGACGTACAACGGTTATGTCGGTTTGCAACGGGTGACTAATAAACTGGAGATGGCCGATGCACGGGAATATGCCACCCTGGTGAACGAAAAGCTGGGCAACAATGACCTGGACCCTAATTCTCCCGGTGTAGACTGGTATGACCAGGTGCTGCGTACCGGCCTGGTCCATAACCACCAGGTAGGTATATCAGGTGGCTCGGAGCGGGTGACCTATAACTTCAGTGCCGGATACTTTAACCAGGAGGGTATAGTGGAAGGAAGCGCCTACGAACGCATCACTGCCCGGCTGCAGACCGATTTTAAGCTCAGCGACAAGATCAACCTGGGTTATAATGCTATTTTCTACAACTTCAATTCGGATACGATACCCAGCGGCCTGCTGTACCAGGCTTTCGTCATACCTCCTGTCATACCTATCAGAAAAGCCAATGGAAACTACGGGGACCCGGCCGACTTTCCGTTGGGCAACTTTGCCAACCCGCAGGCCACGCTGGACTGGTTCAACCAGGAAACAAGCGGGCAGCGCCTGGTGGGTAATATCTTTGGTGAGTTTAAATTTCTGACGGACTTTTCTTTCCGGAGCAGTTTCGGGCTCAACTACAGTCAGCAACGCACCCGGAACTACATTCGGCAAGACTCCCTGACCACGGTTCAGTTTGCCCAACGAAGCCTGCTGACCCAGGGCAGAGATCGGTCTGACCTCTGGCTTTGGGAAAACACGCTGACCTATACGAAAATATTCGGCCAGCACGAGGTAACCGCCTTATTAGGAACTTCTGCTCAGGAGGAAAATTCTGAAGTATTCCGGGGATCTGCCAACGATGTTCCCTTTGAGTCAGAAGGTACGCTATACCTGAGTTTGGGCGATCCGGAAACGATGCGCATCATCAACGTAGGCGACAAATCCAGTTTCCTCTCTTACTTCGGTCGCCTTAACTACACGTATGCCGGCAAGTACATGCTGACGGCCTCCCTGCGTCGCGATGGTTCCTCCAAGTTCCCGAGTGACGACAGATGGGACGAATTCCCTGCCATTGGCGTGGGTTGGTTAGTATCTGAAGAGCCTTTTATGCAGAATCAATCCTTCATGAACGTGCTGAAGCTGCGGGCCAGTTGGGGTAAGTTGGGAAATGAGAACATCCCTACAGGAGTCTTCATCCTGACCTCAACCCTCGAGCCTAGGCTGATCACCTTTTTTGGCGGAGTACCCCAGATTGGCGAAAGTATTACTACCGTCGTACCTCCAACCTTAAGATGGGAAGTGGTGAAGGAAACAGACATCGGTCTGGAAATGGGTTTCCTGAACAGCAGGCTATCTTTAGAGGCAGACTGGTATGACAAGAAAACGGAGGATGCCATTATTCCGGTGCCCGTTTCAGCGCAGGCTGGAGCGAGCAACAACACCATTCTGGGTAACTATGCCAGCTTCAAAAACACCGGCGTTGAGTTAGTGGTCAACTGGTCCGATGATCCAACTGCAGACTTTGGATACAGCATAGGGGCCAATGGCGCCTACAACAAAAACGAAGTGACCGATGTGACGATCGGAGATATCCCGCAATATGGCGGTGGGTTGCCGGTTGGCGGCTACCTGACTACCATTACCCGGGTGGGTGATCCGATCGGTTCCTTCTTTGGGTATGAAGTGGAAGGCATCTTCCAGGATGAGCAGGAGGTTGAAACTTCGCCTCAGCCTACTGCACAGCCCGGTGATTTTAGGTATAGGGACCTGAACGCGGATGGTGTGATCGACACACGGGACAGAACGATCATCGGCGATCCTAACCCAAGGTTCATCTATGGCCTGAATACCAACTTCAGGTTCATGCAGTTTGACCTGCAGCTGGATATACAGGGCGTGGCCGGCATTGAGATCTACAATGCCAACAAAGGGGTCCGGTATGGCAACGAAAATTATATCCAGGACTTCTACGACAACCGCTGGAACGGCCCCGGCACTTCCAATTCATACCCATCGGCTAACCTGGCCGGTGCCAATCTGGACCCGAACGACTGGTATGTGGAAAGCGGGGATTATATCCGGATCCGAAACGTGCAGGTGGGTTATACCTTGTCCAGCGATTTGATGACGAGGCTGAAAATGCAGAGCGTCAGGTTTTATGTAAGCGCACAAAATCCATTGACCCTATTTGATTACAACGGCTTTACCCCTGAGGTGGGTGGCCCCCCGACCAGCGCCGGTATTGACCTGAACGTGTACCCGCTGTCTGCAATCTATAACTTCGGGGTGAACGTTTCATTTTAGTAAATAAAGAGCTTTATGAAAAGGAAAGATAAAAGGGTAACAGGCAAGGCAGTACTTCTGCTTTGCCTGCTGACGCTCGGGGTGACAAACTCCTGTAAGGATGACTTTCTGGACGTGGACCCACAGGGGCAAGCCAGGGGAGAAGACTTTTTTGTGACACCGGAGCATGCCATACGGTCTGTGAACGCAATCTATGGCAACCTGGACGAGTGGGGACAAGTGGGTTTTCCGACGCTGGCGCTTGCCACGATAAGCTCGGATGATGCAGACAAAGGAAGTGTAGAAGGGGACGCCGGTTTCCTCAATGATTTCGACCAGTTTACATTTACCGCCACCCAGTTTGTGATCAACGATTACTGGACCTACCACTACCAGGGCATCAACCTGGCTAACCAGACCATTAACCGGGTGCCGCCTATCCAGATGGATGAGGCCCTGAAGGCGCGCCTGATCGCCGAGGCTAAGTTCCTGCGGGCTTTCCACTATTTCAACCTGGTGAGGGCCTTTGGAGGTGTTCCGTTGCGGACCACTATACCGGCAGATCCGAACGAACAGGAGTCTCCGGAGCAGGTGAACCTCCCCCGGGCCAGCCGCGAGGAAGTCTATGCCCAGATTGAAATGGACCTGAACGATGCCATACAGGTGCCCGTACGCTACGACGCGGAGAATGTGGGACGAGCCACCAAAGGCGCCGCTTTGGCCCTGCTGGCAAAAGCTAAAATGTACCAGCAGGAATGGAGCGACGTGCTCTCGCTGACGGAACAGGTGATGAGCCTGGGCTATGACCTGATGCCGGATTACAACGCGATCTTCCGGATCGAAAATGAAAACAACATAGAGTCTGTGTTTGAAATTCAGGCACAGGCCCTGCCCGGAAACTGCGATGCTTCCAACAGCCAGTGGTCGGAGGTACGGGGCGTGCGGCCACAGTTCGGCTGGGGCTTCGGTATACCTTCCGAAGACCTGGAAAATGCCTTTGAGCCAGGAGATGTCCGCAGGGAGGCCACCATTCTGTACCGCGGCGAGGCGACTCCGGAAGGAGACCGGATCAGCGAAACAGCTGCCAACCCGCGGTATAATCAAAAAGCCTATACCCCGAATAGCGTGACCAAAGAGTGCGGTTACGGTAAAGATCAGAACATCCGGGTGATACGCTTTGCAGAGGTGTTGCTGATGCACGCGGAGGCGGCCAACGAGTTAGGTATGCCCGATGTAGCCTTAGCTTCCCTCAACCGGGTGCGGGCGCGGGCCGGGCTCAGTCCGGTAACTACCACCTCGCAGGAGGAGTTGCGCAACATCATCTGGCACGAACGCCGGGTAGAACTGGCGATGGAAGACGACCGCTTCTTTGACCTGGTGCGCCAGGGCAGGGCAGGCGAGGTGTTCAGGGCACAAGGCAAAAGCTTTGTGGAAGGCAAAAATGAAGTATTCCCGATACCGCAACGCCAGATTGACCTGAGCGGCGGCGTGTTGACGCAGAATCCTGGGTACTAATATTTGATCTTTTAACTTTGATTTTTAACCATAGAGCCACCTGGTGTGGCTCTATGTCTTTAAGCTGACCATAACTTAAGGAACTTATCCATTGACCGGAACACATACAAGTTGTAACTCTTGACCCCATGCCTGAGCCATCAACTTCCCTGTAACCGGTTAGCTGTAGGAATAAGGGGAGATAAGATCACGGTCAATGGGGCCACAATCCTGGCATCCATACCTACCTCCATCAGTGTCAACCACGTGATCGACCGGAAGCCACTGCCCAGTAGGTTGCCCTATCATCCATTGCTTCAATAACAGCATGCGTTCAATTTTCGCTTCAAGCTGACAGATCAAAAAAAAATAGCACAAAGAAGTACTGGTATACCCCTTCAGGTAAGAGGTATGCCGATATCTCTTTTCCATTGGAAGCTACTGCGTTATCCTACTACCCTGTGACGGGACTAACGGGAATTTGCACGCCTTACAGCCTCTGGAAGGCAGGTATAGCCATGCTGCAACAGGGGGAAGTCAACTACTTATTGGCTTTAGTCCCGTATACGGATTTGTTAAGCTTTCAAGTGCTTAGAATAGCTGTCGATTTTCCTTAATAATGTTCAAATTAGATTAATTATTCTATGTTAAATAAGCTTATCTGTTTAAAAAAATCCAATTGAAGGTTTTTTTTGAAGCGCAGGGCTGGGAGCTCGTGTGCTTAGTAGTTTACAATCAGTTTTACAGCAAAACAAAAACGTATGAAAAGAACTTTTTTACTCATCCTTTGTCTTTTCTATTTCCATGTACTGATGGCACAAGATATTGCCATTACCGGAACTATAACAGATGCAACAACAGGGGAGCCGCTTGTGGCTGCCAGTGTGCAGGTAAAAGGAACAACCATTGGCACACAAACCGATGCTTCAGGAAATTTTACGCTGAATGCGCCTGCTAACGGCACGCTTGTCGTCAATTACCTGGGGTATCAAAAGCAGGAATTTCCCATCAACAACCAAACCACGCTGAATTTAACAGTAACGCCATCTGCAGAGCAACTGCAGGAAGTGGTGGTAACAGGTTATGGTGTGCAGGAAAAGCGCGATGTAACCGGTTCAATCGCCTCCGTTAAAAGCGAGGAACTGGTAAGACAGGCTTCGCAGAACCCGGTTAGCTCGTTGCAGGGTAAAGTAGCCGGTGTAACCATCACCAATTCCGGTGCGCCTGGTGCCTCGCCGCAGATCAGGATTCGGGGTGCAGGATCAGCTTTAGGTAGCACAGACCCTTTGTATGTGGTAGATGGTACTTTTGTAAACGACCTGAGCTTCCTCAACCCGGCAGATATTGAGTCCATGGAGATTCTGAAAGATGCCTCGAGTGCCGCTATTTATGGTGTACGTGCTGCCAATGGGGTGGTGCTGGTGACTACCAAACGCGGTAAGGCAGGGGAATCTACTGTGAACTACAATGGGTTTGTAGGCATGCAGCGCGTAACCAATCAGCTTGACATGACCAATGCGCAGGAGTATACGACGCTTGTGAATGAGAAGCTGTTGATTGAAAATCCGGATGCCAAGCTTCTTCCGACAGGTTTACCTTCCACTGACTGGTATGACCAGGTGCTGCGCAATGCGATAGTCCACAACCACCAGATTTCAGCCTCCGGTGGATCCGAAAAGGTAACGTATATGGCCAGTGCCAGTTACCTGAATCAGGAAGGTATCATAAAAGGCAATGATTATCGTCGTCTCACAGCTCGTCTGCAAACAGACTTCCAGGTCAGCAAGAACATTAAAGTAGGCTACAACGGCATTTTCTACGATTATCAGTCAAATGACATTCCGGCTGACATTTTCTACCAGGCGTATGTAGCACCGCCTATTATTCCTGTATTTGAGCCAAACGGCAGGTATGGCGATCCAGCCAGTTACCCCGTAGGAAACTTTGCAAACCCACAGGCTTCACTGGATTGGTTCAACCAGAAATCAAACGGACAGCGCTTAACAGGAAATGCTTTTGGTGAGCTTATGTTCCTGGACGGGTTCACCTTCCGCACCAGCCTGGGTCTGAACTATGGTATAGATGAATACAGAAACTATAAATCTCAGGACTCGCTGACTAGTGTACAATTCGCCTCCAGAAGCCTCTTATCCCAGCGCAGAAGCAAATCAAACATGTGGCTCTGGGAAAATACGCTGACGTATGACAAAACTTTTGGTGATCATGCTATAACAGCCTTGTTAGGCACTTCGGCTCAGGAAGACAAATCTAATTTCTTTTTAGGAACGGTTAACGATGTGGAATTCGACACGGAAGCAGACCTATACCTGGACCTGGGAGACCCTGAGACATTTAATATTGATGCAGGCGGTGCCAAAGGTACATTTTTGTCATACTTTGGCCGGGTAAACTATTCCTTCCTCGACCGCTATCTCCTCACTGCCACACTCCGGTATGATGCGTCCTCTAACTACCCACGGGAAGACAGATGGGAGTATTTCCCTTCGATCGGATTGGGCTGGCGTGTTATTGAGGAAAACTTCATGCAGAACCAAACCATATTCGACAACCTGAAGCTAAGAGCAAGCTGGGGCAGACTGGGTAACAACAACATCCCGGCCAACATTTTCAGACTACCGGTAAACAGAGACCCACGATTTGGCTCGATTTATAATGGTGTACTTTTCCCGGGTGCAAACATTACGGATGTTGTACCTGCCACCTTGTTCTGGGAAGTAGTGGAAGAAGTGGATTTGGGTATTGAAATGGGCTTGCTAAATAACAGACTGACAATTGAAGCAGACTGGTACAGCAAGCAGACCAAAGATGCCATTTTCGGCCTGACCCCACTCGGATTCTTAGGTTTGAATGGACAGCTCAGAGGTAATTTTGCTGACTTCCGCAACAGAGGTTTAGAATTGATAGCGAACTGGAGCGATGACGTATCAGATGACATCAGCTATACTATCGGTGCCAACTTCTCCAGGAACCAGAACGAAGTAACCAAAATTGCTACAGATAATGCAGCTTTCTTCGACGGGAATCTTCCATTGGGCGGCTACCAGGTAAGTATAACCCGCGTCGGCGATCCGATCGGATCTTTCTTTGGCTATGAGGTGGAAGGTATATTCCAGAACCAGCAGGAGATCCTGGAGTCCCCGCAGCCTGGTGCTAAACCCGGCGACTTCCGGTTCAGAGACCTGGATGGCAACCAGGTCATCGATGAAAGAGACAAGACCATCATCGGTAACCCGAACCCTGGTTTTATATACGGCATCAATACAGGCTTCCGCTTCAAAAGTTTCGACCTGCAGCTAGACATACAAGGAGTGTCTGATGTGGACATCTACAACGGTAACCGCAACGTGCGCTACGGCAACGAGAATTATGACAAGGAGTTCTATGACAACCGCTGGAACGGCGCGGGTACATCCAACTCTTATCCCTCTGCTAAGCTCACTGGTAGAAACCTGGATCCGAACGATTACTACGTCGAAAACGGCAGTTACATCAGAATCCGGAACCTGCAGTTAGGCTATAACCTGCCAAACGCATTGGTAAGTAATCTGAAAATGCGCAACCTGCGCGTGTATGTGAATGCGCAGAACCCGGTAACCTGGTTCGAATATAACGGCTTTTCTCCAGAGGTAGGCGGCGCTCCGGTAAGCCAGGGCATCGATCGAAACGTTTATCCGCTATCGGCTACCTACAACTTTGGTGTTAACGCTACATTCTAACAAACAAGAAAAAAATCATGAAAAATATACTCTATAACGTTAAGCGCAACTCCTTTATACTTATCAGCGCCCTGAGTATCGGAGGACTTTTGGCGTCCTGTTCAGAAGATTTCCTGGATGTGGAACCGGAGGGAGTAGGGAAAGGAGAGGAATTCTTTACGACTCCTGAGCATGCCAGACTGGCTATCAACTCCGTGTATGGCAACCTGCGAGAGTGGAATGTGATCGCGTTTGCTCACCTTGCCGTAACCACTATTACCTCTGATGATGCTGCCAAAGGCAGTGTGCCCGGCGACGCCGGTTTCCTGGATGAATATGACAACTTCACCATCACTTCTACAGATGGGCAGTTGAACGGCTACTGGAACGGCCAGTATCAGGCTATAAACCTGACCAACCAGGTCCTGACCAATGTGCCGCTCATAGCGATGGATGCGGGGCAGAAAGAGCGGATTCTGGCTGAGGCTAAATTCTTCAGGGCGTATCATTACTTTAATTTGGTAAGGGCATTTGGTGGCGTGCCACTTCGCCTGGCTGTTCCTCTCCCAGGGGAGCAGGAGGATCCTGCAACACTGAACATACCCAGAGCCAGCCGGGAAGAAGTGTACGCACAGATCATAAAAGACCTGACAGATGCCAGTCAGGTGCTGCAGCCTAGCTATTCAGCTGCCGAACGCGGTCGTGTTACCAAAGGTGCTGCCTTGGGTATGCTGGCCAAGGTGCAGCTATACCAGCGCAACTGGCAGGAAGTGATAAACCTGACAAACCAGGTAGAAGGCTTAGGCTACAATCTTGTACAGGATTACTACAGTATCTTCCGCATTTCCGGAGAGCATAATGTTGAGTCTGTTTTTGAAATAGAAGCCCAGACTATACCTGGAAACTGCGGCGCGTCTAATAGTCAGTGGGCTGAGGTGCAGGGCGTGCGTGGCCAGTTCGGCTGGGGTTTTGTAGAGCCGACACAGAATCTGGTAGACGCGTTTGAGAAAGGGGACAAGCGTATGGAGGCCACTATCTTGTTCAGGGGAGAAAAAACTCCCGAAGGCGATGTGATCAACCCGGATGCACCGAACCCAAGGTATAACCAGAAAGCCTACGTACCAAGCTTTGTTACGAACGAGTGTGGCTATGGCAAGGACCAAAACATTCGCATTCTGCGTTTTGCAGAGATCCTGCTGATACGTGCCGAGGCAGCCAACGAGTTGGGCATGACAGCACAGGCGCTGGCGGACCTGAACAGAGTACGGGTTAGAGCCGGGCTGGCCCCGATTGCTTCCGTCTCACAGGAGGAGCTGCGCAAGCGTATCTGGCAGGAGCGCCGTGTAGAACTGGCCCTGGAAAACGGCGACCGGTACTTTGACCTGGTACGCCAGGGCAGAGCTGCTGAGGTGCTGCAGGCACAGGGCAAACAGTTTAAAGCAGGTGTAAACGAAGTGTTACCGATTCCGCAGCAGCAGATCAACCTCAGTGGGGGGCCCCTGACTCAGAATCCGGGCTATTAATCTTGTAATACAAAAGTATGGAGTCGTTGCGAAGCAGGGCTCCATACTTTCTATTTTAAACAAAATACCACCCTTATCACCAAGGATGATAAACAAACAGCTCTGGTACTGTTTCCTACTAATGCTATGCACGCTTCTAGCCTGTAAAAGTGAGAAAGAAGAGGCACCGCCTGTGCCGGAGCCGACTGAACCTGTTATACCACCTGCCACTACTGCTGCCGAGGACAAGGCCCTGCTGGATAAAGTGCAGGAGTCGACTTTCCGCTATTTCTGGGATTTTGCCCACCCGGTCAGCGGGATGGCGCGCGAGCGCAGTAGCTCCGGCGAAGTGGTCACCACCGGAGGTACAGGTTTTGGGGTGCAGGCTATACTGGTAGGCGCACACCGGGGCTGGATCACAAGAGCGCAGGCCGTAGAACGACTAAACAAGCTAACGGATTACCTGGCCCGGGCAGATCGCTTTCATGGCGCCTGGAGTCATTGGATGCACGGCAGTACCGGCGCCGTCATACCGTTCAGCCCGAAAGACAACGGAGGAGACCTGGTAGAAACATCGTTTCTGATAAACGGTCTGCTGACCGCCCGCGCCTATTTTAACGGAACAGATCCACTGGAATCCGAACTGCGAAACAAGATTACCAAACTCTGGGAGGGCGTGGAGTGGGACTGGTATGCTTCCCGCGGCGACGGCTTGCTTTACTGGCATTGGAGCCCTACTCTCGGTTGGGAAATGAATATGCCCATACGCGGTTGGAACGAAGCCCTCATCACGTACGTGTTAGCCATGGCTTCTCCCACACATGCCATCCCTTCAGACGTATACCAACGTACCTGGATCAACAGGAATATGGGCATCTACGAAGGCTACCAGCTCAACATGGGCCCGGGCTATGGCGGCCCGCTGTTTTTTGCCCAGTATTCGTTCCTAAGCCTGGACCCGAAACAAATGGAAGACCAACACACGCACTACTGGCTGCACAACCTCAAACATACCCTGATCAACCGGGCCTGTAGTCTTTACAGTGCACCTAAAAGCTACGGCTATTCCAGCGGCAACTGGGGCCTCACCGCCTCGGATGATCCGGATGGCTACACAGCACACCAGCCAACGAACGACAATGGCACTATTGCACCGACTGCCGCCCTGTCTTCTTTCCCCTATACGCCGTTCTATTCCATGCAGGCGCTCCGTAATTTCAACCGTATGGGTGCAACCCTGTGGGGAACCTACGGATTCAGGGATGCCTATAACAAATCGCGCAACTGGACTGCCCAGGACCACCTGGCCATTGACCAGGGCCCGGTTGTAGTTATGATTGAGAATTACCGGAGCGGCCTGCTTTGGAAACTGTTTACTGACCTGCCCGAAGTGCAGACCGGACTTACAAAGGCCGGTATCCGGAAGCCCGTGTATGAGGCGGGATTTTCGCTAGCTATACCTGATAGCAGAACCGGGCTGCAGGACTTGTTGAAGCACCCGGACCTGGAGGTCTACCAGGTGGATGTGGCCGTTACGGATGCAGGGCCTTATACCCTGACCTTAGAGAAATCAGACGGAGGTATAGCCGAAACAATCTGGAAAGCTGAAACCCGGTCTCCCGGGCTATATCCGGTTAATTTCGGCAGCAGCACGCCAACCGGAACCTATCAGCTGCGTCTCAAAGGAAACGCAACGGATAAAGCACTTTCTGTTCAATTACATTAATCTTTTACCTATGGAACACCCGTATTTTTACCTGAAAAACAGCCGATCCTTCCGCTATACCTTCCTGTTTTCCTTGACTTTGCTGCTTCTTTTCAGCTGCCAGCAGAAGGCCGGGACTACAGAAACACCGGCTACAACCGAAAAGGCCGACACAACCGCAGTTCAGAATAAAAAACTTAGCGACGAAGAATTGCTCACCCTGTTGCAGCAGCAAACTTTTCAGTATTTCTGGGAGGGGGCAGAGCCTACCTCCGGCGCAGCACGGGAGCGCATCCATATCGATGGAGATTATCCGCAAAACGACCATAATGTCGTGACGACCGGCGCTACCGGCTTTGGCGTCATGGCCATCCTGGTCGGGATCGAGCGGGGCTTCATTACGCGGGAAGAAGGCTTTGAGCGCTTACAGAAAATAACCAATTATCTTGAGAAAGCGGATCGCTTCCACGGGGCCTGGCCGCACTGGCTGCACGGCGAGACAGGGAAAGTGAAGCCCTTCAGCCCCAAAGATGATGGCGGTGACCTGGTCGAGACAGCGTTCCTGGTGCAGGGGCTGCTGACGGTGCGCCAGTATTTTGCCGAAGGCAACACCCAGGAAAAAGCACTGGCTGCCCAGATCACCAGACTCTGGGAGGGAGTGGAGTGGGACTGGTACCGAAACAAAGGCAAAAACGCCCTGTACTGGCACTGGTCACCCAACCATGACTGGGCCATGAACTTCCCGGTAGCCGGTTACAACGAGTGCTTGGTGATGTATGTGCTGGCCGCTTCCTCGCCCACCCATACGATCCCGGCAGCGGTATACCACGAAGGCTGGGCCCGGAAAGGCGCCATCAACACCCAGGTAGAACAGTACGGCCACAAAATCGTATTGGACCACCAAGGGGAGAAAGGCAGCGTCGGACCTTTGTTCTGGGCACACTATTCTTACCTGGGGCTGGACCCGCGCGGGCTCAAAGACAAGTATGCTGACTATTGGGAGCACAACCGCAACCATGCGCTCATCCACTACGACTATGCCATCGACAATCCGAAAAACTTTAAAGGATATGGAGCGGATGCCTGGGGCTTTACTGCCAGCTACTCTCCGCAAGGTTACGCTGCGCACACCCCGACCCGCGACCTGGGAGTGATCACGCCCACAGCCGCCTTATCGTCTTACCCCTATACCCCTGAAGAATCCATGAAAGTGATCCGCCACCTCTACGAAGACATGGGGGACAAAATGATCGGTAAATACGGTCCTTACGATGCCTACAGTGAATCCGAGAACTGGTTTCCGAAGCGCTACCTGGGTATAGACCAGGGCCCGATTGTGGTGATGATTGAAAACCAGCGAAGCGGTCTGCTTTGGGACCTGTTCATGAGTGCCCCGGAGGTGCAGGCCGGCCTGAAGAAGCTCGGTTTTGAAAGTCCTCAACTATTGAATTAAAGAATTATGCTACAAGCCATACCTTTCATCCTGAGCAGTGCCCGATTTGCCAAGGGCGAATTGAAAGTTCGCCTGACGTGTACTGCCTTGGTTCTTCTTTTCTGTTGCCTGCAGGTACAGGGGCAGTCCAAACAGCCAAGCACGTACTGCAATCCGCTGAACGTAGATTATACCTACATGATCTACAATGCGCACCAAGACCTCTCGTACCGGTCTGGCGCTGACCCGGCTGTTGTACGGTTTAAAGATGAGTATTATATGTTTGTGACCCGCTCCCTGGGTTACTGGCATTCCACCGACCTGCATAACTGGAACTTTATCACGCCTGAAAAGTGGTACTTCCAGGGTTCCAATGCCCCGGCTGCGCACAACTACAAGGACTCGGTGCTGTACGTGGCCGGAGACCCTTCGGGCTCTATGAGTGTGCTCTATACCGACAATCCTAAAAAAGGCGACTGGAAAGCTACGCCGGCCATTCTCAACGACCTGCAGGACCCGGCACTCTTCATCGACGATGACGGCAAAGCGTACATGTACTGGGGTTCCTCCAATGTCTACCCCATCCGGGCCAAGACGCTGGACCGCAAGAAACGCTTCCGTCCTTCCGAAAAGACCTGGGAACTCTTCAAGCTGGATGGCAGCAAGCATGGCTGGGAACGCTTTGGGGAGAACCATGCCGACACGGCACGCGGCTACATGGAAGGCCCCTGGATGACGAAGCACAATGGCACTTACTACCTGCAATATGCCGCGCCCGGCACGGAGTTCAATGTATACGCGGACGGTGTCTATACCAGCGATTCGCCTTTAGGGCCCTATATCTACGCGCCCAACAATCCCATTTCCTATAAGCCCGGAGGTTTTGCCAACGGAGCGGGCCATGGCAGCACGGTAGTAGGTCCGCATGGGCAGTACTGGCACTTTGCATCCGCTTCTGTATCCGTCAATGTCAACTGGGAACGTCGTCTCAATATGTTTCCCACCTATTTTGATAAAGACGGCCTGATGCACATGAACACGTCCTTTGGGGACTACCCGCATTTTGCGCCGGCTATACCTGGCAAGATGGGGGAGTTTGCCGGCTGGATGCTGCTTTCCTACAACAAGCCTGTTAAAATATCTTCCACCCTCGAAAAGTATGGCGCCGAGAACATTGTGGATGAAGACATCCGCAGCTTTTGGGTAGCTGCAGAAAACAATGACCAGCAATGGATAGAGATCGACCTGCAGAATCCCGGCCAGGTATACGCCATCCAGGTGAACTACCATGATTACAAGTCCGACCTATACGGTAAGATCCCCGGCCTGCATCACCGCTACCTGATAGAGGGCTCCACAGACGGGAAAAAGTGGATGACGCTCGTGGATAAAAAAGACAACAAGCGGGATGTGCCAAACGACTATGTCGAGCTGGCTGCTCCCCAAATGGTGCGGTATGTGCGCTTCCAGAACCTGCACGCCCCGACGCCGCATCTGGCTATCTCCGGGCTGCGCATATTCGGCAAGGGACAAGGCAAAGCGCCGGCAAGCGTGAAGAATTTTGAAGTGAAGCGCCAGCAGGACCGACGCGATGCGCAGATCACCTGGACGGCTCAGCCCAATGCGCAGGGGTATAACATCCTGTGGGGTATCGCTCCGGACAAGTTGTATAGTTCCTGGATGGTATACGGGGACAATTCCCTGTACATGCGTAGCCTTACGGTGGACCAGGGCTATTATTTTGCCATTGAGTCTTTCAACGAAAACGGAATTTCGAAGCGAACCAAACCTGTCAGAGTAAAGTAATCTCGGGCGAATAGCTTCAAAAGATAGTACCTTCAGTCTGACCAAAGAAAATTATGATGCCAAAACACCTCCGCTACCTGTTGCTGCTGACCCTATACCTGGGCCGCCTGCCTGCCCTGCAGGCACAGGATCAGAAGCCGCCCTTCTGGGACGAAATTCAGACTTTCAAACAGCAGGATAGCCTGCAGCAACCACCCCGGCAGGCTATCCTCTTTGTGGGCAGCTCCTCTTTCAGGATGTGGGATAACCTGCAGGAGATGTTCCCCAGCCACCAGATTATCAACCGGGGCTTCGGTGGCTCCAACCTGCTTGACCTGAAGTATTACCTGGAAGATATCGTGTTCGCTTACGAGCCCAAACAAGTCGTCATTTATTCCGGTGAAAATGACATAGCCTCCGGTACTGTGGAGGCGAAGGAGGTGGTGCGGCGTTTTGACGCCGTCTTCACCGCTATCCGGAAAAAGCTGCCGCAGGTGCCCATCTCCTTTGTTTCCATGAAGCCCAGCCCGAGCAGGAAACAGTATATGCCGGTCATCCGGGAGGCCAATGCCCTCATCAAGTATTACCTCCAGAAGCATCCGAATACCGCCTATGTGGATGTCTACCAGCCAATGCTCGGGCCGGACGGTAAGCCACAACCGGACATCTTTCTTTCAGATAATCTGCACATGAACCAGCAAGGTTACCGGATCTGGCAGAAGGCCATTGAACCCCATTTGATACAGACAAAACAATAACAGCCATGAATAAAGCTTCTACTATACTTTTGCTTCTCCTTTGCATGGGCTGCGCGCAGACCACCACGCCGCCTCAGGAGTCAGAGACCACCCAAAACACGACAGCGCCTGCATCACAGCCTGCTGCTGCAAAGCCCCAATCCACTGATCCGGAAATGGATAAATTTATCAACGACCTGCTGGCAAAGATGACGCTGGAAGAAAAGATCGGGCAGCTGAACCTGGTATCGGTCGGCTTCGATGTGACGGGGCCGATTGTCAGCGAGAACGTAGATGAAAACATCCGGAAAGGCAACGTAGGCGGGGTGTTCAACACCTTCACGCCGGTTGCTGTGCGTAAGTTACAGGAGTTTGCCGTGAACAATACGCGGCACAAGATTCCGCTGCTTTTCGGGTATGACGTCATCCACGGACACCGCACCATCTTCCCGATGCCCCTGGGCCTGGCTTCGAGCTGGGACATGCAGGCGATTGAGCGGAGTGCCCGCATTGCGGCCGAGGAAGCTACGGCCGATGGGCTGAACTGGGTGTTCTCGCCGATGGTGGACATCGCCCGTGACCCACGCTGGGGCCGCGTGGCGGAAGGAGCCGGCGAAGACCCCTGGTTAGGCTCGCGGGTAGCGGAAGCCATGGTGCGTGGCTACCAGGGAGATGACCTGACCTTACCCAACACGGCCATGGCCTGTGTGAAGCATTTTGCCCTTTACGGCGCAGCGGAGGCCGGCCGTGACTATGGTACCGTGGACATGAGCCTGCAGCGGATGTTCAATGAGTATATGGCGCCTTACAAAGCTGCACTGGATGCCGGAGCCGGCAGTGTGATGACATCTTTCAACGAGATAAACGGCGTTCCCGCAACCGGTAACCGCTGGCTCATGACCGAGCTGCTGCGGGATCAGTGGGGCTTCGATGGGTTTGTGGTGACGGACTACACGGCCATCAACGAGATGATGGCGCACGGTGTGGGCAACGAGGGGGAAGTAGCTGCCCTGGCCCTGAAAGCCGGTGTGGACATGGACATGGTTGGCGAGCTTTTCCTGAAAGAGCTGGGCGCCCAGGTTAAGAACGGGAAAGTGACCGAAGAAGAAATTAACCTGGCCTGTCGCCGGGTACTGGAAGCGAAGTATAAGCTCGGTTTGTTCCAGGATCCTTACCGGTACATCAATGAAGAGCGGGCCAAAAATACCATGATGAAGCCCGAATTCCGGGAAGCGGCGCGGGACATTGCCCGCAAAAGCATGGTGCTGCTCAAGAACGAAAAGAATGCCCTGCCCCTTAAGCCTTCGGGCACCATTGCCCTGATCGGTCCGCTTGCCCGTAACCAACGTGACCTGATCGGCAACTGGAGCGGCGCAGGCGACTGGAAACAAGCCGTATCGGTGGAGCAGGGTATACGCAATGCGGTAGGCAGCAAAGTGAGGATCAACTATGCCAAGGGAGCAAACATCACTGATGATGCCCAGATGATCCGCAGGCTGAATGCACACGGCGGTTTACTGGAGCTGGACAAGCGCAGCTCGGAGGCCATGATCAAAGAGGCCGTGCAGGTGGCGCGCAACTCGGATGTAGTGGTGGCTGTGGTAGGCGAGGCGCAGGGCATGAGCGGCGAAGCTGCCAGCCGGGCTGACATCGGCTTGCCGGGTCAGCAACTGGCCCTGCTCAAGGCGCTTAAAGCTACCGGCAAGCCGCTGGTGATCGTGCTGATGAACGGCCGACCGCTGACGCTGAACTGGGAACACGAAAATGCCAATGCCATCCTCGAAACCTGGTTTGCCGGAACGGAAGCCGGCAATGCCATAGCCGATGTACTTTTCGGTAGCTACAATCCATCGGGTAAACTGACGATGACCTTCCCGCGCCATGTGGGGCAGGTGCCGATCTTCTACAACGCGAAAAATACCGGCCGTCCTTTCAACGGGGAGGAGCTGAACAAGTATACCTCCCGCTACATGGATGTTCCCAATGAGCCGCTATACCCTTTTGGCCATGGTCTGAGCTATACCACTTTCCAGTACTCAAAGCCGCAACTAAGTAAAACTACCCTGAAAGGCACCGAGCTGCTGGAGATACAAGTGGATGTGCGCAACACCGGCAACTACGATGGCGAAGAGGTCGTGCAGCTATACGTGCAGGATGTAGTAGGTTCCTCCACACGGCCGCTCAAAGAACTGAAAGGCTTCCAGAAGATCACTCTGAAAAAAGGAGAAAGCAAAACCGTCACCTTCAAACTAACGGCAGACGACCTGAAGTTTTACAACAACGAGATGCAATATGTGTATGAGCCGGGTGAGTTCCGGGTATTTGTGGGCACCAGTAGCCGGGACGTGCAGGAAGCCGGTTTCCGTTTGGAATAGATTGACGAGCTAAATTATTAGGTATGCCTTCCGCTGATGAGCAGCAATCTCATTGGCGGAAGGTATACTTTTTCCGGCAGTATAGAACCTGTTTGTGACAGGTATAGGCAGTAGTCTGGACTCTGGTTGACAGGAAACGAGGCTGTAGTATGATTTAAATTTGAATAATTGATAAAAAAATAATTATAGAAGAATTACAATATAATTGCTTTTTTACTCGTAAAATGCTCTGTGTTAAGGTAATTATTATCTAAAACTTTAAACCCTGCGCCTTATGTATTCAAAACTATGTCATTTGCACGTGTTCCGGTATCTGCTTTTGTTGCTGGTGCTGGTAGCGGCTTCGTGCAGCCAGCAAACGACCACCCCGCCTGCGGACACGACCACGGCCACTGCCGAACCGGTCAGTACGCCGGCTGCTGAGCCTTCTTTCCAGGTACCGGTCGACTACTATACCCTGGACAACGGCCTTAAAGTGGTCTTGTCTCCTGACAAAACAGCTCCGATCGTGACGGTAGCCGTGTACTATAACATTGGTTTCCGGATCGAGCCCAAAGACCGCACCGGCTTTGCGCACCTGTTCGAGCACATGATGTTCCAGGGCTCCGAAAACCTGGGCAAGATGGAGTTCGTCCAGCTCATCCAAAAGAATGGGGGCATCCTGAACGGCAGTACCCGGTTTGACTTTACCAACTACTTTGAGATCGTGCCGGCGCATAAGCTTGAAACCATGCTATGGGCCGAAGCCGACCGGATGAAAGGACTCAACATCACACAGGAAAACCTGACCAACCAGCAGGGCGTGGTGAAAAATGAGGTGAAAGTGAATGTGCTCAACCAGCCTTACGGCGGTTTCCCTTGGCTCGATATGCCACAATACGCCAACAAGAACTGGTACAATGCCCACAACTTTTATGGAGACCTAAAAGACCTGGATGCAGCCAGCCTGGATGACGTACAATCCTTCTTCAAGACCTATTATTCTCCCAACAACGCGGTGGTGGTCGTAGTAGGCGACTTTGAATCGGAGCAGGCCAAAGGCTGGATCAAGCAATACTTTGCCGCTATACCTTCTGCCACGCTTCCGGCCAAAGCTGATCTGACCGAGCCACGCCAGGAAAAAGAACAGCGCTTTACCAAAGATGACAAGCTGGCAAACCGGCCGGCCCTGGCCTTTGCCTATCACATGCCGGAGCGCAACACACCCGAGTACTATGCCATGGGCCTGCTCGACCAGATCCTGCTGCAGGGCAACGACAGCCGCCTCTACCAGGCGCTGGTGCAGGAGCGGGGCTATACCGGTTCTGTAGATGGCGGCATTAACGCCTTTCTGGGCAACATGTACAACTACAACGGGCCGATGCTGTGGATGGGCAGCCTCATACACGACAACGACGTGACAGCAGATTCTATCGTGACGGTGCTCGACAAGGAGATTCAGAAGCTGCAGCAGAACGGCATCAGCCAGGAACTGCTGGATTTGGCTATCGTCAAGATGCGGTCCTCTTTGTATGACCAGCTCGCCGCCTCATCGGGTTTCGGGAAGGCCGATCTGCTGGCGACGTTTGCGCTCTTCGACAATGATCCGGCGCGCATCAACCGGCTTGAAGCAGAATTCAGAAAAGTAACTCCCCAGTTGCTTCAGAAAACGATCGAAGAGTATCTCCGGCCAACGAACCGTACTGTCTTACTTGTTAACCCACAGGCAAAAAGCTAATCCGATATGAAGAAGCTAGTTTCAATGACCCTGTTTGTGCTGCTGGCCATGCACGCAGGTATAGCCACTGCTCAGAAACAGACGCCACCGGAAGGAGGCACTCCCAAAGATTTTGTGTTGCCTGCCAAACAGGAATTTGACTTGCCCAATGGCCTGTCAGCTACGCTGGTGCCCTATGGCGAAATACCCAAAGTAACCGTGAGCATGATCGTGCAGGTGGGCAATGTGCACGAAGGGGAGAAGGAGAACGGCCTGGCCGATATCGTAGGCGATCTGATGCAGGAGGGGACTACTACCCGAAACGCCCGGCAGCTGGCCGAAGATGTGGCCCGGATGGGAGGTTCGCTCGACATAAGCGTTGGCCCAAATCAAACTTCCATCTATGGCACGGCATTGTCTGAGTATGGCCCTGAACTGGTCAGGCTGATGGCCGATCTGCTGCAGAACCCGGCCTTCCCCGAGTCGGAGCTGGACCGTATCAAAAATGACTTTAAGCGGCAGATGAACCTGGCCCGGCAGCAGCCCGGCACACAGGCGCAGACCAAGTTCCGGAGCGCGCTATATCCAAATCACCCTTACGGACGGGATCTTCCAACCGATGCGATGATCGATGGTTTTACACTGGATCAGGTACGCAACTTTTACCAGACGCAGTTCGGGGCGGACCGCACAGCCGTATATGTGGCCGGTAAATTCGAATCCGATGCCATGCAGGAGGCCATCACCGCTTCGCTCAGCAACTGGACGAAAGGACTGGCCCCACAGATCGCGGTAGCCAAGCCCGTTACCAAAGGCGAAATGGTGGTAATAGACCGTCCCGGTGCACCGCAGTCCACGATCGTATTCGGCTTGCCGGTCGTAGACCCCTCGCATCCGGATTATATGGCCCTACGTATCACGAACTCCCTGCTGGGTGGTTCCTTTGGTTCGCGCATTACCCGCAACATCCGGGAAGACAAAGGCTATACCTACTCGCCCTACAGTACCCTGGCCGCCCGCTACCGGGTAGGGGACTGGTCGCAGGTGGCCGATGTGACCACCGAACATACCGGCAATTCCCTGCGTGAGATCGTAAATGAGATCAACCGGATGAGCAAG
>NZ_JSYF01000114.1:0-11754 GCF_054824225.1 Pontibacter sp. HJ8 | reverse complement strand
ATATTTGCATTAAATAAATACAAACTATCAAAATTAATTAATAAGGTATAATCTTTTAAATAAAACGACTTATACTATTACTTATTTTCATTCGAATATAAATAAGCTACTATGATACAGCCTAACGATCATGATAAAAAGAGACTAGCCAAAGCTTTTAAGGCTGCTGAAACAGCGATCAAAGAAAATAGAGACTTCGTTAAGGAGTTTAAGGAAGAGTATTATAATAATTTACCATCATCTAAAAAGGCGGCTCTCGAGACAAGAGGTATTGTTCTAAATAATCTTATAGAATCAACAGATAAGATTTACGAGGATGAAAGGTATATTGAAAGTGCCAAAGAGTACATAATGTACAATATTATTAACCCTAACATTATTGGGGGGTATTTTGATAAAGCTGAACATTATCCACATTGTGTAGCCTTGGGTGGTACTACTGGCTTCGGAGCATCAGGAGTAGTGATTGCACCTAATATAGTTTTGACTGCTGCACATATTAGGTCTTTCTCAGGGGAAGTGTTTGTTGGTAAAGATTTAACCAGAAATGGTGTTCGAATTCGTGTTAGAAGTCGTCATGAACATAATTCATATAATCCTTCTAATAAGCATGAAAATGACTTAATGGTTTTGATTCTGGAGAGCAATATCACAGATATATCTCCATGCAGAATAGCAGTTTCATCTTTAATAAATCGAAGTAAGATAGGAACAGTCGTCGGTTTTGGAAATACCGATGCTGGTGGCAACTTCGGCTTTGGTAAAAGACGAGTCGCACATGTGCCTATTGTTTCAACAGATTGCTCTGGCTCAAATGGAGGTCTTACAGATACGTCTCAGTATGGATGCCATCTTGGTAGAGAAATAGTGGCAGGAAAGCCTAGTTTAGGTATTGATGCATGCTTTGGCGATAGTGGAGGCCCGCTTTATGTTAACGAAAATGGCGAAGTCTTATTAGCTGGAATTACTTCACGTAATACAAATTCGGCTCTAAATAATTGTGGTGATGGCAGTGTATATGTTAGAGTTGACAAATACTACAGTTGGATTAAGTCTTTTGTAGCATCAAAATCAGTTGTATAAATCTATACTTAATATATAGCCTTATGAAAGAGCTTAAGAGAATTAGTATATTGTTGCTATTGCATTGTCTCTGTTCTAACCAAAATGTGGTAGCACAATCACCTAACCTAGGGTTTAGAGGTACAACTACAGATGCTGCGGGTAAAACAAAAAGTTTGCCTGCCAATAATCCTTGGATTGTAGCAGGAGCACAACTTGGTTATAAAATAGGAGGTAATGATGAATTCGCTGAAGGCTTGATTGGATCGGGGAGGGTGCAATTTCAAGCTTTAGAGTTCCCGAAACAATCAAAGAAACTTGGATTACCCATGATTGGGAATATCTCTAAAATATTAACTGGATTATCTACCAATAATTCTGATGTTTCTGAAAAATCAGAGGAGTTGATTCAAGAATTGATAACATCAAGTCAAGGTTTAAATTTTGGACTATACCCATATTATGAATGGGTGTCAGCAGATAAAGTAAAATTTTCACAGATTACATTTTACGGGTCTGCAGCATATAAATTGAACGCAGCCAGAGATTTACTAGATTCAAGCATTGTGAACTTACATCAAGGGCGTTTTTCAGTTGGTTTTGGCTGGGATTTATATATAGTTAAAAATAGCAAGTTGCCATTAAGCTTATCAGCGGAGCCTGTGATGACTGTAGTTAAAAAGAGTGACTTTGAAAGAGTAGCTGGAACAGCCAATGATAATATATTTAGTCTAGAACTCACAGGTATATTTCCACTCTCTCCAAGTGTAGGTTTTCTTGGCCAATGGGCTATTCCTAATACTGGAAACTCGCTTTGGAGAATTGGTTTGATATTTATAGCAGGCCCATCAGCGAATGAAAATAAACCAGTTACTGCAATTCCTGATGCTGATGATAGTGATGCTGAAGATGCTAATTCTTTACCTTCTGTTACAATCAAAGGGCGCATTATCAATGCAAGTGATAGTTCTGCAATTGACAGTTTGAATATTAATGCGGTTGCCTATACAGAAGGTGTAAATAATGGTAACTGTGCAGGCAATAAAGTAAATGGGGCAGATAGTAGTGATACAACTGATGATAAAGGAGAGTTCGAGATAACGTTATTGATAACAGATCCTAAACTAAGATTTTTTGAGGGGAAAGGTTGTGTAGAGTTAGATATCAATGGAACTAAAAGAGCTTTTGCCGTGACATTTAGTAAGAATAAAGATGTAAAACCATCAGTTGAGGATTTGAAGGATATTGCTCTATGAATCAATTTGAACTCTCTTGTAATGCTAGCAGGCCTTTATTGGTGGCTTTTCCTGTCTTTAGAAGCTTTTTTTGATGAGGAATATCACAAAACAGTACTAACTATAAATTTAGGCTTATACTACTGCTCCGGTTTCTCATAAAACCATTCTACTTCGCCATCGTGTAGTTCAACTACATAGCGCCAGCCTCTATCAAATGAGAATCGTAGCTCGCGCAGGAAACCTAAGCACTGAAGGCTATTTCCCAATACAAAACTTCGTAAAAATATTATCCAGCAGATCATCAGTTGTAATCTCACCCGTAATCTCACCTAAACTATAAAGTGCTCTTCTGATATCGGCTGCCACCAGATCGCCGCTCATACCTAATGCGAGGCCATTCAGTACGTCATCCAGCGCTTCGTAGGTTTTGTTGAGGCTGTCGACGTGGCGCAGGTTGGTCACGATCGTTTGCTGCTGGGTGTTGAGTTTTCCCAAATTGACCTTGTCCACCAGCGCCTGCTTCAGGTCTTCCATGTGGGCACCTTCTGCGGCAGAGATCTGCACCAGCCCGTCGATACCTGCAAAGGCAGCCAGAACCTCAGGGGTGGCTTCGTCAATTTTGTTGGCCACCGGCAGCAGTGGCAAATTTTTGGGGTTCAGTTCTGCCAGCTCAGCCTGCAATGCCTCCGGCGTGGTAGCCGTGATATCAAACAGGTAGATGATGAGCGAAGACTGGCTCAGCTTCTGCATCGTGCGTGCTACACCGATGGCTTCTACCTTATCGGTGGTTTCACGCAGGCCGGCCGTGTCGATGAAACGGAAGCTAATGCCTCCGATGTTGATCTCATCTTCAATGAAGTCGCGCGTGGTGCCCGGCACATCGGATACGATCGCTTTTTCTTCGTTGAGCAGCTTGTTGAGCAGGGTAGATTTACCGGCATTTGGCTTGCCCACGATCACGGTGGGCACCCCGTTCTTGATCACGTTGCCCAGTTCAAAGGATTTCAATAGCTCCCGGATGATGTGTTGGATGTTGAGGATTAGGGAGCGCAACTGATCACGGTCGGCAAACTCCACATCTTCCTCACCAAAATCCAGCTCCAGCTCGATCATGGATGCAAAGTGCACCAGTTCCGCCCGCAAACGCTTGATCTCCTGTGAAAAGCCGCCACGCATTTGCTTCATCGCCACCTCATGCGAAAGGGCAGAGTCGGAGGCGATCAGGTCGGCCACTGCTTCGGCCTGCGCCAGGTCAAACTGCCCGTTCAGGAAAGCGCGTTTTGTAAACTCACCGGCATTGGCCAGGCGTGCGCCCTTTTTCAGGAGCAGTTTGATGATCTGCTGCACAATGAAGTCTGAGCCATGGCAGGAGATCTCCACTACATTCTCTTTGGTATAGGAATTTGGACCTACAAAGAGCGATACCAGCACTTCGTCCAGAACCTTGTCTTCGTCGCGTATGGTGCCAAAGTGCAGGGTATGCGTGGGTTGCTTCGTTAGATCTTTTCCCTTAAAGACACTGTTGGTGATCGTGATGGCTTCAGGCCCGGACAAGCGGATAACAGCAATAGCGCCCACGCCCTGCGCGGTAGCAACTGCTACAATGGTATCAGTATTAAAAGTATGGTTTATCAAGGTATAGCGGCTTATTGCTTCCGCAAATTTACTTATTAATTTGTCAGAATCAGGATTTTCAGGATTTCAGTATTCCCGGGATTGGAGCAGGCATCATCCTTCGAGGCAAAGTACGGTTACTTTTTCTTTTCAAACTCCTGCCACGTCATGCTCTTGTGGTGATTGCCGCCAAAGTAAGTCAGTATTTTTGTGAGGGTAGGAGCGTCGATGTAGCCGGGAACAGGGGTGAGCATGTTGAACTGCTCGTCCAGGTATACGGTGGTAGGATAACTCATCTGTCCCTGCAGCAAGGCAACGGCCAGTTCGTGTGCTTTGTATTGTGGGTTATAGGTATAGGTCTTGCCGTTGAGCGTGATGGGCGACTTGCCTTCGGCATCCAGCTTCACAGCATAATAATTCTTGTTGATATAGGCTACTACTGCAGGATCCGAGAAGGTTGATTTGTCCATCTTCTTGCACCATCCGCACCAGTCGGTGTACACATCGATCACCACCTTTTTGGGCTGCTTTTTTGTTTTAGCGGCAGCTTCCTCCATGGTCAGCCAGTTGATCTTCTCACCTTTGTCATAGGTTAGGGTAGACATGGTAAAGCCGGACAATACCAGCAGAACGGCGAGTAGTGGAAGGAGATATAGCCTTTTGATCATAAGGTTGTTAGAATTTAAGATGAAAGCTTCAGTTGAACTTCTGACTAACAATTCTCAGAACGAATTAATTTCCTGCAAGGTATAGCAGACCGCCTATACCTTACACTGGCTGCACCTGTCTCCGTTTCAGAAGTAGGCCCCGCGAGGGCGAGAACAGCAGCGCCAGCAGGAACTCTATACCTGTTACGGTGGCGATGGCTCCGGCAATAGATCCATCCATCCAAACGGCCAGAAAATATCCAGCTGTAGCGGCCAGTATACCCAGTCCTACCGAGAGCAGGAGCATCGTCTTGAAATTGTCGGTGAGCAGGTATGCGGTAGCGGGAGGGGCCACCAGGAAAGCAACTACCAGGATCGCACCCACCGACTCAAAGGAAGCAACAGTGGTCAGGGAAACTGCCGTCATGAGCAGGTAGTACCACAGCGAAGTAGAAAGACCAATAGCCGTTGCAAAGGCCGGATCGAAGGTTGTCAGGAACAACTCCTTATACCCAATTACAATAAATAGCATCACCAGTATGGTCACAAATCCCAGTGTCCAGACGGTGCGGGGGCCGAAGCTAAGGCCACCATCCGTGATCCAGAGGTCGAGCGGCACATAGGCGATCTCCCCATACAAAACACAATCCTGATCCAGGTCCACCTGGCCGGCAAAAACGGAGATGAGGATGATGCCGATGGCAAAGAGCCAGGTGAAAGTAACGCCGATGGCAGCATCGGCCTGTACGCGGGCATAACGGTGGAAGAACTCGATCAGAAAAGTCGTCAATACCCCCAGCAATCCTGCCCCGATGAGCATTGGAACAGAATCACGTGAGCCCGTTACGAGGAAAGCAATCACTATACCTGGCAAAACGGCATGCGAGATCGCATCACCCACCATGGCCATGCGACGCAGGATAAGGTAGCAGCCCAGTAAACTGCAACAGGTGGCAACCAAAGAGCCGGTCAATATGATCCAGAAGGCATTCACTTTTTCAGTTATCAGTTAAACAATTATCAGTAAGCAGTACCGTTTAAATATGGTCATTGCTATTTCATTTTTAAAGCTGGAAAAGCTCTTTTTTGACTGTTTCCTATTTCTTCGGTCCCGTCCAGCTATTAAGGAACTCATTCATTTCTAACATCCAAAATCTAATATCTAACCCCTAATATCTAACCTCTAACTAACTCATAGGAATACGCGCACTGTGCGGGTCGAGGTCCGGGTAATTGAGTTCTTCCATCAGCTTTTTCTCCAGTTCCAGGGTGATGATGTGTTCTATGGTTTCAGCGTCTTCGTGTACATGGTCGGAGGCCAGGTTGAGGTATTGGGTCAGGTATAGCTCCCAGAGGCGGTGCAGACGCACCACGCGACGTCCCCGCTTTTCTCCTTCCCGGGTCAGCAGCCAGCTCTGATTTTCTTTCTTTAAATACCCCTGGCGCTTCAGTTTCTCGAGTCCACGAAGCGCCTGGGCTTTCGGAATTCGGCGCCGCTCCAGCAAATCATCCAAGCTGCGTGAGGTATAGTAATCCTGCTTCAGCTCGCCCAACTGGTAAAGCAGCTTGAGCAGGTTTTCTTCCAGTATCCTCGATTTGTTGCGTCGCTGGCGCAGGAGGCGGGCTACCCAGCCCCGGCCGGGTGCCAGCGCAAACGAAAAAATGGCGATCATGGAGATGATGAGCACGATCCAGGGACCCGTCGGCATGGCCGGCGCAGTATACGAGACAAAAGCGCCCGCTATACCTGAAAAAGCGCCCATCAGTGCCGCCAGCACCAGCATCACCTTGAGTTTTTCGGTCCAGAAACGGGCAGCAGCGGCCGGGGTAATGAGCATGGCGGCCATCAGCACAACGCCGACAGCCTGTATACCTACAACCACCGCAAATACCGTGAGGGTGGTGAGCAGCAGCTCCAGTTGCCGCACCGGAAAACCGATCGTCCGGGCGTAGGCTTCGTCGAAACAAAGTAAGGTAAGTTCTTTATAAAAGATGATCACAGCCAGTAACAGCAACACTGCTACTGCACTGAAAATGATCAGATCGTCGCCCACCAGGGAGGCAGCATTCCCGAAAAGGAATTTATCGAGGCCACTCTGCGCAGCGTTGCCCGAATGCTGTATGGAGGTGAGCAGCAGGATGCCGATACCAAAGAACACCGAGAGGACCAAGGCAATAGCGGAATCCTCTTTGATGCGGGAACGGGAAGTGATGAAATCAATGACCACCAGCGACAGCCAGCCTGTGATAAAAGCACCGATCAATAAAATGAAGGGGTTCTTCGTACCGGAGAGCATAAAAGCCAGGCATACGCCCGGCAGCACCGAATGCGCTACCGCATCTCCCACCAACGCACGCTTCCGGAGCAGCGTAAAGCAGCCTACCACCGCCGAACTACTGGCCAGCAGCACCGAGCCCAGCGTCACGTACCGGATGTTGGCATCTGCAAACGAGAAAAACTCCAGAAACTGCTGCATTTATTAATTGCTGATTGTTAATTGCTTAATTGTTTAATAGATCGATTGGTAAATTGCTACCTTACGACCAGATCCACTTCCACTTTTACCTTTCTAACTTCCAAACTTTCTAACTCCTAAACTCTTAAACTCCAAAACTCCCTAACTCATCTTCTCCCTTGTCGGGAACTCCTGCTTGCGCAGCAGGTCGCCTACTTTTGACAAGAGCGTGAGTTTTCCGCCGTACGTTTGCTCCAGCAGTTCCTGCGTCAGCACTTTTTCAGTGGGGCCAGAGGCTACCAGGCGCATGTTCAGCAGCACTACCCAGTCAAAATAGTCGGAGGCTGACTGCAGGTCGTGGTGTACGACGATCACGGTCTTGCCCTGGTCACGCATCTGGCGGAGCAGCCCGATAATGGCTGTCTCGGTGGCGATGTCTACCCCGGCAAAAGGCTCATCCATAAAATAGATATCGGCGTTCTGCGCCAGTGCCCGGGCCAGGAACACCCGCTGCTGCTGTCCGCCCGAAAGCTGGGAGATCTGCCGGCTGGCAAAGCTTTGCATACCTACTTTTTCCAGCGCATCCATGGCGGCGTCTTTGTCGGCCTGGCGAGGACGGCTGAAGAGTCCCATGCTGCCATACCTTCCCATCAGCACGACATCGAAAACAGAAGCCGGAAAATCCCAGTCCACCGACTCGCGTTGCGGCACGTAGCTGATACGTTTGTGCACCAGTTTCAGGGGCTGGTCAAAGATCCGGACGTAGCCGCTGCTGACAGTCAGTAGGTTCATCATCGCCTTGATCAGGGTAGACTTGCCGGCACCGTTCGGGCCGATCACACCTACCAGCGCGCCGGCCGGCAGGGTCAGGTCGATGCCCCAGAGCACCGGTTTCCGGTCGTAACTGACAGTGAGGTCGTGGACTTCTACAACTGGATTTTCAACTTGAAGTATCATGGTTTAAGTTTCTTACTTTAAAGAAGATACAATGGTGCGAACATTGTAGCGCACCATACCTTCATAAGTGCCTTCCGGCGTTCCATCTGCCCCCAGAGCATCCGAATACAGGGTGCCGCCAATGCGAACATCGTGTCCTCTTTGTTTGCTTCCTTCCACCACAGCTTCAATCGCTTTGGGCGACACCGAAGACTCCACAAACACCGCTCTGATCTTATTGTCCGCTATAAACTTCACCAGTGACGATACATCCTGCAGCCCGAATTCCGAGACTGTGGAAATGCCCTGAAGTCCCCGCACCTGAATGTTATAGGCATCCCCGAAATAGCCAAAAGCATCGTGTGCAGTAATGAGAATGCGTTGCTGCTCCGGTATGGATGCGATCGCGGTAGTAACTTCGGCATCCAGCGCCTGTAATTTCTGCAGGTAAGCTTCTGTCCGTTGCTGGTACAAGGCGGCATGTTGGGGATCCTTCTTCTGTAATTCGTTGCTCAGGTGTTTGACCACCTGCTGCCACAGGTCTACATCAAACCAGATATGCGGGTCGTGGCTGTCCTGGAACTGGGGAGCACTGCGCAATTCCGTTTCAGGTATACCGTCGGCCGCGGCTATTACCGTTTTCTGGCGGCTCAGTTTGTCCAGTACTTCGCCCATTTTGCCTTCCAGGTGCAGCCCGTTGTAAATGATCACGTCAGCGCCTGTCAGTTTATTCAGGTCGCCCTGTGTTGCCTTGTAGAGGTGCGGGTCGACGCCACTGCCCATGATCGATTCTACTTCGGCTGCGTCTCCAGCAATATTGGCTACGGCATCTTTGAGTATACCTGTCGTGGTCACGATCTTCATCCGATTTCCCGGGGCCAGTTCCCCTTTGGTTTCGGTCTGGGTACAGGCACTCAGCAGCAGTATAAAAAACAGGTATACCGGCAGGAGAAGGAGGGGGTATTTCATCTTAAGCGGAAAGGAAAATGTTTTTAGAAACTTCACTTGATACGACCAGGTTTTTTTTGTTTTCCAGGTTGATCTCCAGAGAGTTGTCATACGGTATGCGGTCAATTACTTTAATCTTTGCACCCAGGTAAATTCCCATTTTGTCCAGATACTGCAGGAAAAGCGGCTGCGAGTCGTTTACGCCCACCACTATACCTGCGTCATTCACTTCCATGTCTGCCAGGAGCTTCTGCTGCTTCTGGTTGATCTCACCGTTTTCGGAAGGGATCGGATCGCCGTGGGGATCAAACTTGGGATAACCCAGGAACTCATCGAGGCGCCTGACAAGCAGGTCGGAGTTGATGTGCTCCAGTTCTTCGGCCACAGCATGTACCTCGTCCCAGTTGAACTTCAGTTTCTCTACCAGGAATACCTCCCAGAGGCGGTGCTTCCTGATGATCTGCAGCGCCACCCGCTCCCCGCTTTCGGTCAGGGTGACACCCCGGTATTTCACATAGTCGGCTATACCTTTGCTGCTCAGTTTGCGCAGCATGTCGGTAACAGACGCTGCCTTGGTATCCAGTGCTTCGGCAATCGCATTGGTGTTCACTTCCTGCGTGCCATTGGCCGAGAGCTTATAAATAGCCTTGATGTAGTTTTCTTCCGTGAAGCTGTGCACTAGGTTGAATTTTGAATGAGTGAATGAGCGATTGAGTGAATCAGTTGAATTTATCATTCAGGCAATCACTCAATCGCTCATTCAAAATTATACTTACCAACGGATCAGGGCGGAGGCCCAGGTAAAACCACTGCCAAAAGCGGCCAGGCAAACCAGATCGCCTTCCTTGATGCGTCCTTCTTCGAGCGCTTCGCTGAGCGCAATCGGAACAGAGGCCGCTGTGGTGTTGCCGTATTTGTGAATGTTGCTCATCACTTTTTCAGCCGGCAAGCCCATCTTCTGCTGGATGTAGGAGGTGATGCGCAGGTTGGCCTGGTGAGGTACAAGTATGTCGATATCAGTAGGTTTATACCCGTTTTTATCAAGTGCTTCTTCAATCACTTCCGGAAAGCGGGTCACAGCATGCTTGAACACCATATTGCCATTCATGTAGGGGAAGATGGTCCCTTCATCGATCATCTGGTGGGTTAGGCGTTCGGTCTTGTTGCTGCCTGGGTCAATGGTGGCCAGTTCCTCGGCATACTCCCCGTCGGCGTGCAGGTGCGTGGACAGGATCCCTTTTTCGTTGCTTTCGGAAGGAGTGAGCACCACCGCGCCGGCGCCATCGCCAAAGATGACGGATACGCCACGGCCTCGGGTAGAGAAGTCAAGACCGCTGGAGTGGATCTCAGAACCCACCACGAGCACATTGTTATACATGCCAGTCTTAATAAACTGATCGGCCACCGAGAGGGCGTAGATGAAGCCGGAGCATTGGTTGCGCACATCCAGCGCCGGAATTTCCTTGATGCCCAGTTCCCGCTGCAGGAGCACACCGGATCCCGGGAATACATAATCCGGGCTGAGTGTAGCGAATACGATCAGGTCAAGGTCTTCTGCCTGCAGGTTGGCCATGTCAAGGGCTCTGCGGGCTGCATGCGCGCCCATATTAGCGGTCGTGTCCGTGCCTTCCTGAAAGTAGCGGCGCTCCACTATACCTGTACGCTCCCGGATCCACTCATCCGTCGTATCCATTATTTTCTCCAGGTCTTTGTTGGTAACTATTCGTTCAGGTACATAATGACCTACACCGGCTATTTTAGAATTTCGCATATAAATAGTTTTAGCTGTACAAATATACTGTGTTTTTATGAATTTAGATTCGTCTAAAAATAAATTTTAATTCAGCTTCAATTTCCGAATAGCAGGTTCTCAATTACTTGCACCAGTTTTTTTTCTTCTGATTCCCAGAAAATGTCTGCCGGTATACCTGTTTCATAAAATTTTTTCTGCCGGAGCAGGGCATAGATGGCCGTGACATCCGGCTGGCTAAAGTCTATAGAAAGCCCAGCACCGTTTTCCTCTACTATGGTCTGCCACAAAGGGTTTTTCTGCACCACTACAGGAAGGGCGTTAGCCATGTACTCGTAGAGTTTGGTCGGGATGCAGCGAAAGGTACTAACATTGGGCCGGTATGGGAGGAGACCGATGTGGCTTTTCCGGATCTGCTCGAGTAGCTGCTGATGCGGTACAAGCCGTTCTCCGCCGATGAGTTGGATAAATTCCTTGCCCTGCGTTGCTTTCAGGATGCTGCTCCAGGTATGGGCGTTGGCACAGTAACCGATGATGGTGAGCCGGGTGGCCGGGTATACCTGCTGTAACTGCTCGGCAAAACGGATGGCTTCGAAAATGCCGTACTCTTGGGCGATGGTGCCGCTGTAGAGCAAGTGCAACGGACCGTGGTCAGGTATAGTAACCGGTGTGGCTGGCGCAAGTTGCGTCGCTGGCGCCTTATACTTATTCTCTACGAAGGTATAGCGCTTATCCGGAAAGGATAACTCCGCCGCATAACTCCTTTCTGCCAGCAGGAAGTGATCAATGGCAGGAGCCGTCACCCGTTCGGCAGTACGCACGCCACCGGCCAGCAGGTGCTTTGTCAGCCAGTTGTAGTTGTGTTGTGCCCGCAGGTTCAGGCTATAATTTTCCTGGATGTCGTATACGATCTTGCAGCCATACCTGTATTTGTAGAGCAGGCTAACCAACAGTAGTTCATAGGTGGTAACGAGCAGGAGCTCAGGTTTTACTTGAAGCAACAGGCGGTAGAATTGAACCTGTGCCCTCACCCTGCCTAAACTTAACCTCCCGAAGTCAAAGATCGGGTGGAAGGTGAGGTTAGCCGGAGCATCAGCCGGAAC
>NZ_JSYF01000113.1:0-5211 GCF_054824225.1 Pontibacter sp. HJ8 | reverse complement strand
AAAGAGCACCCAGAAGATGAGATCTTCCATCATCAATTCGTTTAAGCAGGTTAATTAAAAAGAAAGCTATTGAACGGTCATGGCAGTAGAAATGCCTTCCCCTGTTCTGCTATGTTGCTAAATATTAGTCCTTTGGCACTGACTTAAGTGCGGTCTGGTCAGACACCTCCTCCGCTAACTCAGGGTTAGTTGACTCGACGAGTCCTACTTCTTTTTCGGGATGAAACTCGCCTTCCCAGCGTGCTACCACGGCCGTGGCCAGACAGTTGCCCGTCACGTTCACCGAAGTACGGGCCATGTCCATCAGCTCATCGATGCCCAGGATGGCAAAGATGGGCCACACCGGCAGGTTGAAGGAAGCTACCGTGCCCAGCAGGATCACCAGCGAAGCCCTCGGTACGCCGGCTACGCCCTTGCTGGTAAGCATGAGGGTGAAGACCATCAGTAACTGTTCCCCCCAACTCAGGTCGATGCCCGCGGCCTGGGCCACAAACACGGCCGCCAGCGAGAGGTATAGCGTCGTGCCATCGAGGTTAAAGCTGTAGCCTGTCGGCATCACAAAGGCCACAATGCGGCGCGGCACCCCTAGCTTCTCCATCTCTTCCATGGCGCGTGGCAGAGCCGCCTCAGAGCTGGTGGTGGCAAAGGCAATTGAGACCGGGCCCGAAATGGCCTGTAGGAACCTGCGGATGGGCACACGCGCAAGCAAGGCTATCGGCAGCAGCACCAGAAGCAGGAACACCAGCAGCGCCACATAGAGCGTAGCCAGCAACTGGAATAGGTTGACCAGGATGCCAAAGCCCATGTGGCCGGTGGTATAGGCGATGGCTGCGCCTACGCCCACAGGGGCGAAGTACATAATGATGTTGGTGAACTTAAACATGGTCTCCGAGAGGCTCTCGCAGAAGTCGAGCATGGGCTTGCGCTTCTTCTCTGTTACCATGGCTAGGCCAATGGCAAAGAGCACCGAGAACACGACGATTTGCAGCACCTGGCCTTCAGCGATGGACTTGGCAATATTTTCGGGGAAGACGTGCAGGATGATGTCGGAGGCCGTCTGTTTGGCCGGGGCCTGGATCTCTTCTGTTTCGGCAATGCCCTGCATGTTGATGCCTTCACCGGCTTTGCTGATGTTGATGGCAGCCAGGCCGATAAACAGGGCCAGGGTGGTGACGACCTCAAAGTATAAGAGCGCCTTCCAGCCCATGCTGCCTACCTGCTTGAGGTTGGAATGGCCGGCTATACCTACGACCAGTGTAGCAAAAATGAGCGGCGCAATGATGGTCTTGATGAGCTTCAAAAAGACCTTGCTGAGCACGTTGAGGTTGGTGGCAAAAGAAGGGAAGTCATAGCCGATCTCGGCGCCCACCACCATGCTGATCAGGATCCAGGTAGTAAGAGAGCGCTTCTGCAGGCCATAGAGCAGCAAGACGCCGATGCCGATCCAGCGCACGGCCATCAGCACTTCTGCGGGCAGGGCCAGCAGGCCATACTGCTGCAGCACCGTCAGGATTGCCGCCAGGGTGACGGTCAGCAGCGTAGCCAGCGGAATAAATGATTTCTTCATAAAGAACTTAAAACAAATAAATTAAGGAAGATCCTTAGACAGTGGTTTTTTTCCTGTTCGTTATCCAGTTTTTTAGCGCCGCTATAATGGGAGGAGCTATGGAGAGCACAATTATGCCCAGGATCATCATAGAGAAGTTTCGCTTAACTGCCGGAATGTTGCCGAAAAGATAACCTGCTATCATAAAGAACAACACCCATATCATGGCCCCCGTGATATTGAAAAAGATGAAGCGTTTGTAATCCATTTTGCCTATACCTGCCACGAAGGGCGCAAAAGTGCGCACAATGGGAACAAAGCGGGCATAGATGATGGCGCGACCGCCATAGCGTTCGTAAAAGCGATGTGTCTGGTCAATGTGGTCACGGCGCAGAAACCAGAAATTGCGGAGGTAGATTTTATTACCAATTTTTGACCCGGTATAATAGTTAAAGGAGTCTCCCAGGATAGCCGCTGTAATCAGCAGTCCGATAAGAGCCAGCAGGTTTAACCCCGAGCTGGGAATAGCCGCAAGAGCACCTAGTGCAAACAAAAGAGAATCTCCCGGCAAAAAGGGAGTCACGACCAGTCCTGTTTCACAAAAGATAATCAGGAACAGGATCAGGTAGATCCACCCTTCATACTTGGTTACCAGTTCAACCAGATGCTGGTCGATATGCAAAATAAAATCTATGAGATGCTGTATGAGCTCCATAAAGTAGGCCCATTGCTGGGCAGAAAAATAAAAATGAATAAAAAGGATGCACCTAAGCAGTGGGACAAAGGTGTTTTATAAACTAAAGAATAAAAGATGAATGCGAAAAAAGGATGTGCCTATGGACCTTTGATCTGAATGGAGTACAGGCCGCAGTCGGTATTCGTAGCAGAGAGAGTTTGCAGAGCAGGTGACGTGTCTTGCAGTTGCGGATACAACGGAAGCAGGAGTGTGTAAAACAAAGGTGTTAGCAAAGACTTATTCAACTGCCGTATCGCTTTTGCTTTACCGGGAGTTGCATCATCTGCTAAAAACTGGAGGTGTTGTTCTTTAGTAGGGTGTGTAAGATGCTGGTGGTCAACAGGCACCGTTGGCGCAGCTTTCAAGTCGGGGTGCACGGCCAAAGACAAAATACTGTACAGAAGAACTCCCACCAGTATATGCAGTTTTTTAAATACCTGTATACCTGTTGTTTTCATCATCGCAAAGGAATGAGGTTGTGAAGACTTAAACAATAGGGGAGCGTAGTTATTTTTAGTGAATGGTGTTTTAGCGTTACAAAGAAGCGAATCGACGAGGAGCACGGCAATAGGTTAGGACATCCTGATTAACACCTGTTTAAAACAGATTCAGCAGGGCCGGCTGCCCTGCCAGGATTCAGGATAGTACCTTATTTTCTGTGGGCACCTGCGGTTTTTTACTTTGGTTTTTGTTGAACCACCAATACATGGGTATACCTGTCAGGATGAGTACCATACCCATCGCCGCCTCGCGTGGGCGTACAAATATTGTGTTTACGAAAAGGGCGGCACAGAAGAGGACCATGATAGCCGGAACCACCGGATAGCCCCATACCTTATAGGGCCGGTTTGCGTCCGGCATCTTCCTCCTCAGTATAAACACGCCCAGGGTAGTAGCGCCATAAAAGATAAAGACAGCAAAAATGATCATGTCGGTAAGCTGGTCAAACGTTCCGGATAGCACGAGCAGGCACGCCCAAATGCTCTGGTAGCGAAGCGAATTGGCCGGTACCTGCGCCTGGTTAAGTTCCGCCGCTTTCGGAAAGAACAGGCCTTCCCGCGCCATAGCAAAATAGGTGCGGCAGCTGGCCAGAATTGTCGCGTTGGTGCAGCCCAGCGTGGTTACCAGAATAAGAATAGAAATAAAAAGGCCACCTTCATACCCCCAGAAGCTCTTGACAACTTCCACGGCTGCAATCTGGTTTCCAGCTTCATGTACCTTCTCTATGACTGAAATGGGTAGTATAGATAGGTAAGTCATGTTCACCAGCAGGTAGATCGCTATAACCGTCAGCACACCAATTGAAATACCTCTGGGAATGTTGTGCTTGGCATTCTTGATTTCGCCTCCCAAGAAGCCGACAGCTGCCCAGCCCTGATAGGCCCAGAATGCGGACAGCATGGCTGTGAAAACAGCACTGAAAGTAACAGGGGCAGCCGAAGCTGCTGTTAGGTCGAAAGTTGATCCAATATCGGCTTTCTCGCTGCCAAGACCGAAAAATACGATGATGCTGATGCCGGCAAATACCAGCAGCAATATGACCGTGCCAAGCCGAGCCCCGATTCCAACTCCCTTGGCATTTACCCAGGTCAAGAGAATAATGAGGGCGATAGCTACAAACTTTACACTCAGATCAGCGAACGGATAAAAAATGCCACCGATTGAGATAGCAGACAGAGATTCTAAAACACCAGGCAGGGGCAGGATACTGTTAAGAGACTGCGCAAATACATAGGCCAGGGAAGAAATAGCCGCTGTTTGAATGACGGTAAACAGGGACCACCCGTAGATAAAAGCAAAAAAACGATTGTATATTTTTTTGTAGTAAGCATATTCCCCTCCCGTATCCGCCAGAAGTCCGGCCACCTCCGCATTGCTTAAAGCCCCGAAAAGGGAGATGATACCTGCCAGCAGCCAGCAGATTAGGACCCATTCTGCCGAGTGCAGTTCTGCGGCCATCGGAGCCACTTTTTTATACACGCCCGACCCAATAATATTCCCTATTACCACCACAATAACCAAGCGTAAACCTAACGAACGGCGGAGTTGACTGTTCTTGCTCATATGATGTTGAATCGTGACGTGCTACATTTTAAGTTTAAAATGGTGAATAAGTTAGGACGGATAGAATTGAAATCATACTCCAGAGGCAGAAAATATTTTCATGGCCTTTAAAAAGCTAAATCAGGAAAGTCATCGGGACAACAATAGCAGAAGAGGAAATGCCATTTTCCCCTTAGCGTTGGTTTGTATTTCGGATCTCAGCTTACATTTTTGCTAGGAAGGAGGAAGGAGATAAGAGAGAAGGAGCCACTTGTAAAAATACTTCTCCGCACGAACTGAGATGCTTTTAGTTGACCAATGGAGGGGGAGTGTCTTATTCGGCAGCGGAATGGAAGTACGTGAAGAGGATTTGAGCATACCTCCTTCTAGAGGGGCGTTTTGCTCCGGGCAAGCAGCTTACCGGTTAAGAAAGAAAACTCCGGCAGGTGCGCATAGACAGGTATACCAGATAGGGTTCCGAAGCAGTAAAGGCAGTATAAATAGAAGTCACCACCTTTACTGGTCCGGCAATCTCAACGGAATAAAGGCAGCATTGACCCGCTCGTTCACCAGATAAAGGAAAGCTGCTGGTCGCAAGCTACAGGGTTTGTTACTCAGTAAATTTGTGGGAACATGATCCCAATGCTGACCGGGGTAGGAATCACACCAATTTTTACTTATTGAAACCGCTTCAAGTGAAACTATAAAGCGTCAATTGGCATCCGCTATTCCGACAGGTGTTTCAACAGCTCGCGTTTTACCTCCCGTTCTACATTGATCGTGTCTGCCGAGCGGAGCCTGGTTGCTACGGAATCAACGCCCACATGCCGCTGTAACTCTTTATCCGCCATATTTTGCAAACTATCCAACGCCATGTTGGCACCTG
>NZ_JSYF01000112.1:0-17416 GCF_054824225.1 Pontibacter sp. HJ8 | reverse complement strand
TATAAACGTCACTACTACGTTTATCCAACCAGCGTATAGCGGCTAAACGTAATAGGTCCTGTATTGAATATAGAAAATTATATACTCAAGCAGTAACAATTCAGGGTGAAAGAATCTGCATCTGCTAGGGTTAAAACTGTCCCTCTGTAATATTACCTGCGGCGCCTCCCACAGGTCCTGCATCTGGTAGGTATAGCTGCCCAAGCGCATACTTGTCCCCTACCATAATTGTCCTGACACCCACCTTCTCAGCAGCCTCCAGATCACGTTCGGAGTCACCCCACCATCCAGCTGTGTATCGGGTCTATGTTATACCTGGCAATGGCACGCTCCAGTCTCAGGCATATTGATGAAGCTATTCCAAGTTTTTCCTGTTGAGCAATATTTTTGCGTAGTCTCTCCCAAGCTTATTGCCATATACCTCATACGACTTCTTTGCCCACTGCAAAGCTAGGTCTGTATTCCCCAGCACTTCGTGTGCGACGGCAATGTTAAGACAGGCCTTGCCGGCATTTTTATGGCTTGTTTGGTTCAATATGGCGCTCCAGCTATCCATAGCGCCTTGCCAATTTGCAACTTCTGAGTTCCTGAACGCTGTCTTGAATGCATGTTTACTGGATCCTTTCCCTTTTTTGTAAAGTTCTCGCTTAACGGTATAATACCCTGGAAGAAATCGCTCGATGTAGTTGCGCCCGGCCTCGTAAGCCGTGTTGTGCAGGGCTTCAGGTGGAGGAAGTACCAGATTGCTGCCTCCTACTCCATTAAACGTCAGGAAGCTTCTGGCCTGGTGCTGATCGATGATGATCTTTGAGGCGGGATCATATAATCGCCAGAAAGCAAGCACGTTTACCCTGATCTGGTTCGGGGCGGCAGGTATAGGGACATTATTGCCCAGCGCCGCCGTTACGCGGTTGGTAACCGTTGAAAGCAACAGGTCGGAGTTAGAGTCGAATGTTTCGAGCACGAGTAAAGCGTCCGCGTTGCTGGCATCACAGATGTCCCGTACCAGTTCCCAGTCAAGCAGCTCAGGCGTCTCGCGGGTACCAGTTCCGTATAACCTGGTTTGCTGCGGGATAACAGCCTGTATGCCTCTGTACCCATTGATCCTATCGAATACACCTTTCAAACTCTCATCAGAGGCCAATCGGTCAGAGCCTGAGATCTCCCCCGTCACAATGGTCTCCAGCACCTGCCCCTGCTTATGCTCCGGCCTCGTGAGTGACCTGTTCACCAGCGCGATCGTTTTGACGCCATCTGGCAGGTATACTTCCGGCGGTAACGGGTAATCTAAATTCACATAGCCCTGTTTGGTGCACCCGCTAAATACCAGGTTCAGAAACAGAAGGTAGACCGGCGAATTCTTAAGTATAAGACGTAAGTAAAGCATACATTAAATATAAAGAATATTTAATTAACGCTAAGACTTTGGCTTTAAAATTGATTCTCCTCAAAACGGTTAAATGCTAACAGGTCAAAGCAGATAACCGACAAAGAAAGTGTATACCTATACTTAAACAGTCGACTTCAGCCCACCCCCAAGTATCACCTGCGCCGCTTCCCACAAATCATGCAACTGCCAGGTATAGCTTCCCGGAGCATACTTATCTCCGACTATAACAGAACGCACCCCTACTTTTTCAGCGGCTTCCAGGTCACGCTTCGAATCCCCTACCATCCACGATCGGGACGGATCGATGCTATACCTGCTGATGGCACGCTCCAGCATCAGGCTGTCGGGCTTGCGGGACAAGGACTCGGAGAAGTCAGGATGGGAAGGCGCGTAGTAGATAGCATCGATCAGGTTGCCACAGCCCTCCTGCAGCTTCTGGTGGCAAGCCATGACGTCGGTTTTAGTATACAATCCTTTGGCTACGCCGCCCTGGTTGGTAACCACAATCAAAAGATAACCGTTCTGCTTCAACAGCGCCAAGGCTTCCGGCACACCGGGCAATATTTCAAAATCCTCCAAGGTATAGGTATAGTCTCCGCGCTCGCGGTTGAGCACACCATCGCGGTCCAGGAAAATGCACTTCTGCTGCATAAGGTTGTTATAGGTCCAGGCGCTAAAATTAGGATTATTGCGTTAGATATGGTAGCAGGCCTGCTATATATAGTAAGTTTGCGATTATCGAGTACCAGGTAGCGTATAGAACAGAACATGAGAGTAGCGATTATAGGAGCAGGGATATCGGGATTGGCGCTGGCTTACTACCTCCAGAAACGTGGCATTGCCTACGACCTCTTTGAGGCTGGCAGCCAGGTAGGCGGCAACCTGCAGACGCTCCACAAAAAAGGGTATCTGCTGGAGCTAGGGCCAACTACCCTGCAGATGAGCGAAGAGTTACTGGAGCTGATAACGGAGCTGAAACTGGAGACGGAAATACTACCGGTCGCCTCGCGCAGCCACAGCCGCTACGTCTTGAACAAGGGTATACCTCAACCCTATCCTTCCGGTCTTAAATCTTTTGTAGCTACCAGCGGCTTATCCCGGGAAGCCAAGTACAGGATCTTGCAGGAACGACACATACCGCCCGCCCAGGTAGAGAACGAAACGATCACCCAGTTCTTTGAGCGGCGCTTTGGCCGGGAGGTAGTAGACTATGCCGTAGATCCGCTCATAGCCGGCATCTATGGTGGCGACCCGGATCAGTTGCTTATCGGGAAGGCGCTACCGAAACTAAAGGAACTGGAAACCCAATATGGCTCCGTGCTCGAAGGATTGCTGCAGCGGAAACGCAAAGGGGCATTTCAAAAATCATTTTCATTCAAGAACGGCATGCATACCCTGCCCGCTGTCCTAGCCGACAAGCTCATCTCCTTACACCTGGAACACAAGGTGGAATTCATCAGCCGCAGCCAGGGCAAGTTCATTATCAGCTGCGCCTCCAACGGCGATCACGACACCGAGGAGTATGACAAGTTAGTACTGGCCCTCCCGGCTCACCAGGCGGCCGAACTGCTGCACTATACCTACCCGGGTATGGCTGCCGCCCTCCAAAACATCAACTACCCGCCACTGGCGGTGGTACATACCGTATACAACCAGGCAGAAGTAGGCCACCCCCTCGAAGGGTTCGGCGCCCTGAATCCGAAAGAGGAAGAGACCTTCACCACCGGCAGCATCTGGACCAGCTCTGTTTTTGACGGGCGCTGCCGGCCGCAGGAGGTCATGTTCACTTCCTTTGTGGGAGGCTCCCGGAACGTCGCCCATACCCAGGCAGATGAACAACAACTCCTGCAACAGGTACACGAGGAGCTCTGCGCGACCTATACCGTCTCGGCAAAGGTGCCGGTTTTCCAGCACATGCACCTATGGCGCCATTCCCTGCCGCAGTACGATCTTTACATAGAAGACGCCCATCAAATGGCCGAAAGCCTGGAAGAAGAAGGCTTGTTCATTTCCGCCAACTGGCAATCGGGTGTGTCCGTACACGATTGTGTTCATCATGCAAAAAAAATCGCAGCCAAAATAAATTCAAAAGCCTCTTCACGCTCAATAGCTGAATAGCTATATTTGCAGCATGAATGACTCACTGGTGATCATCCCAACCTACAACGAAAGGGAAAATATTGAGGCTATAGTAAGAAAGGTGATGTCATTGTCCCACCCGTTTGAGTTGCTCATCGTGGATGACAGTTCCCCGGATGGAACGGCACAGATCGTGCAGGAGCTGCAGCAGGAATTTGCGGGGCGCCTGCACCTCGAGTCCCGCACTGGCAAACTGGGTCTGGGAACCGCTTACATTCATGGTTTCAAATATGCCCTCCGGCAGGGCTACCGATACATCTTTGAGATGGACGCCGACTTTTCGCATAACCCCGACGACCTGCTCAAGCTCTATCATGCCTGCTCAGCAGAAGGGTATGACATGGCCATCGGCAGCCGCTATGTGCAGGGAGTCAACGTGGTTAACTGGCCTATGAGCCGCGTGCTGATGTCGTGGTTTGCCAGCCTGTATGTGCGCCTGATCACAGGTATGCCCATTGCCGACACCACCGCCGGATTTGTCTGCTACAACCGCAAAGTTCTCAAGACCATCCAGCTCAACAAGATCCGGTTTGTGGGCTATGCTTTCCAGATCGAAATGAAGTTCCTGACCTACAAATATGGCTTCAAGATAAAGGAAGTTCCTATCATTTTCACGGACCGTACCAAAGGGCAATCCAAAATGTCGAAGGGTATATTTAAAGAGGCTGTGCTGGGCGTCATGCGCATGAAGATCAACAGTATCTTCCGGCATTTTGACCGCTATTGATGATTCTGCTGTTGCACCACGCAGACCAGTTTCGTGTCATTTTTTCTAGGAAAGGCGCCGTATTAACCGGGCTAAAAAAGCTAACTTAGCACTTGAACCACCACTGTGCTTTCCTGATTTTACAGGTATAGCCGCTTTAATTCTAGTCTTATGGAAGATCTCATCTTCTGGGTGCTCTTTAACGCTTTCATCCTGCTGCTGCTGGGCCTGGACCTGTTTGTCTTCCACCGCAAAAGCCACGAGGTCAAGATCAAGGAGGCCCTGCTCTGGAGCGCCTTCTGGATCGCCCTCTCGCTGGCCTTCAACCTGCTGGTCTACTACTGGAAAGGCCCCGCCCCGGCCCTGGAGTTCCTCACCGCCTACCTCATCGAGAAATCCCTGAGCGTAGACAACCTCTTTGTCTTCATCCTCATCTTCAGCTACTTCAAAGTCCCCACCCAGTACCAGCACAAGATCCTGTTCTGGGGCATCATCGGGGCCCTGGTGCTGCGGGGCATCTTCATTCTGGTGGGCGTGGCCCTGATTGCCAAGTTCCACTTCATCATCTACCTATTAGGCGCCTTTTTGGTGTACACGGGCATCAAGATGGCCTTCTCCAAGGACGATGGTGAGCTGCACCCCGAGCAGAACCCCTTTATTGTGTGGGTGAGCCAGAAGCTGCCTTTTACCAAGACGGCCACCGGGGGCAAGTTCTTTACCCGCATCGAGGGCAAGCTCTACGCCACGCCCCTGTTTCTGGTGCTCATCATGGTCGAGAGCACCGATGTGGTCTTTGCTGCCGACTCCATCCCGGCCATTTTGGCCATCTCCAAGGACCCCTTCATCGTCTATACCTCCAACGTGTTTGCCCTGCTGGGCTTGCGGGCCCTCTACTTTGCCCTGGCCGGGATTATGCAGCTCTTCCATTACCTGCACTATGGCCTCTCGCTCATCCTGGTCTTCATCGGGGCCAAGCTGCTCCTGAGCGACCTCTACCACATCGACATGCGCTATGCCCTGGGGGTGGTGGGCAGCATCCTGGCCATTTCTATCATCGCCTCCCTCCTCTTCCCCAAAAAAGAATCCAAACTCCCCCCACCACCTGATCCTGTTTCACCTTGACTTTGTCAACTATCTGAAACAATGAATTGAGACTACCAGGGAAAGAAGGTATGGATGGTGGAAAATGTGTTAAGCAACAGAAAAACTGTAGTTTGGATACGAAGTGCTATACCTGGCCTGGCCAGTTCGTCCACCCGGCATTCCCTTCTTAGTTTTCTTAACCGGCGTCAAGCAACAAATAATTTTACAAGACTTTTTACATGAGCTTTCAATCGAAAGTCCCGGCTGTAACTACGGCAGGTTTACTCATATCACTGGGCATCATCTACGGTGACATAGGCACTTCGCCGCTGTATGTGATGAAAGCCATTATCGGAAATGCACCTATTACTGAAACATTGGTATACGGTGGTATTTCATGTGTATTCTGGACGCTCACCCTACAGACAACTTTAAAATATGTGCTGCTGACACTACAGGCTGATAATAACGGAGAAGGAGGCATATTCTCCCTTTATACCCTGATCCGCCGCCGTGCCGGATGGCTCATCATACCTGCTATGATCGGCGGGGCAGCCTTGTTGGCAGACGGCATTATCACGCCGCCTATCTCCATTTCTTCCGCCATTGAGGGGTTACGCATTCTTTACCCGGATATACCTACTGTTCCGATAGTTATTGCCATCCTGACCATGATTTTCCTGATCCAGAGTTTCGGGACTGAGATCGTAGGCAAAGCTTTCGGACCTATTATGCTCCTCTGGTTTACCATGCTGAGTGCGCTGGGTGCGCTATCGGTGGTGCAGCATCCGGAAATTCTCAAAGCGCTGAATCCTTACTATGCCTATGAGTTGCTGGTCAACTACCCGAATGGCTTCTGGTTACTGGGTGCGGTTTTTTTATGTACGACCGGAGCCGAAGCGCTGTATTCTGATCTGGGTCACTGTGGCCGCCCGAACATCAGGCTGAGTTGGACCTTCGTAAAATGCAGTCTGTTGCTCAACTACCTGGGGCAAGGCGCCTGGCTGATGACCATGAGCGGGCAACAACTACGGGAGAATCCCTTCTATGGCATCATGCCCGGCTGGTTCCTGCTGACGGGTATTGCCATTGCGACCATTGCCGCCATCATTGCCAGTCAGGCCCTCATCTCCGGCTCTTTTACACTCATCAGCGAAGCCATCCGCCTGAACTTATGGCCACGTGTGAAACTGGTGTATCCTACTAACCTCAAAGGGCAGCTGTATATACCAGGTATAAACTGGCTGCTGTGGATGGGCTGTGTGGGGGTGGTGTTATACTTCCGGGAATCAGCGAACATGGAGGCTGCCTATGGGCTGGCTATCACCATGGCCATGATCTCGACAACTATTCTGATGACGTATTACCTGCACACCAGGTATAGTTCAGGCTTGTTGTCCACTATTTTTGCTACCGTATACCTGTCCCTGGAAGTCGCCTTTTTGGTTGCGAACCTGAGTAAATTCCCACACGGTGGCTGGGTTTCACTTTTGATTGCCCTGCTCCTGCTGGCTACTATGTATATATGGATCAGTGCTTTCTACATCAAGCGGAGCCTGACAGAATATGTGCGGCTGAAGCATTACCTGCCTGCGCTTCAGGAGCTGAGTGCCGACGAAACGGTACCCAAATACACAACCCACCTGGTGTTTATGACCAGCGCGCCGGATCCGAAGAAAATAGAATCCAAAGTAATCTATTCCATTTTTCAAAAGCGGCCAAAACGCGCCGATATCTACTGGTTTATCCATGTGGACACCACCGATGCGCCCCATACGGCAGAATACAAGGTACGGCATATGGCGCAGGGTGACGTGATACGAATTGATTTCAAGCTGGGCTTCCGGGTAGAACAGCGCATCAACCTTTTCTTTCGGAAAGTAGTGGAAGAGCTGGTAGAAAAAGGGGAAGTTGACATTACGAGCCGCTATCCGTCGCTCAACAAACAACAGCTTATCGGGGACTTCAGATTTGTGGTGCTCGAGAAATATCTTTCTGTTGAAAATGACCTCCCGCTCGGGAAGCGTCTGATCATGCAATGGTATTTCAATATAAAGGAATTTACCAGTTCGGAGTCCAAGTGGTTTGGCCTTGACACGAGTTCTGTGAAGGTAGAAAAAGTGCCCCTGGTCATCCGACCGGTCGAATTGCCTGTCCTGAAACGCATTCCCGCTTAACCTTTTACCGATTTTTTTATGACGCTGACAAAAGAACAACTAACCGAGAAATTCTCCCCGCGCAAGCTTATCATTCCGATGCTGCTTGGGTTGAGCGTGATCAGTTATATGCTGTACCAGAACTATCAGCCCGATCAGTTGCAGACCCTGTTGCAGGCAAGCCCTTTCTGGCTGGGCATGGCTTTCCTGGTGTTGTTCATCCGGGATTTTGGTTATATTTACCGTATCCGGTACATCACAGATAAGGTTTTGAGTTGGAAACAGAGTTTTAAGGTGATCATGTTGTGGGAGTTCGCTTCCTGTGCGCTGCCTTCTGTAGTCGGTGGTTCTACCATCGCTTCCTACATACTGTATAAGGAGAAAATCCCATTGGGAAGAGCCATTGCACAGGTCATGGTGACTGCTATGCTCGACAACCTGTACTTTGTGCTGGCTGTACCCTTTGTCTTTCTGCTCATGGAGGGGCAACTTTCAGCTGTGATGGATACGACGAACAGCACCCTGCTGGAAAGTCTGAAAGTGGCTTTTATAGTTTCGTATTTGCTGATCGCGCTTTATGCCTGTACCATGTTTTATGCCTTGTTCATAAACCCCAAGTCTGTGAAGCGCCTTCTTATCCGGTTGGGGCAATTCCGGGCTTTCAGGCGATGGAAAGAACCTCTCTTCCGGCATGCAAACGAACTGTTGATCGCTTCGGGTCATTTGCGCTCCAAGACCATGAGTTACTGGCTACATGCCATTGTTTCGACCGTATTTGTCTGGACGGCGCGCTATGCCATTATCGGCTGCCTCATTGCTGCGTTCACAGACCTGAACATGCACGATCACCTGGTCATTTTTGCCCGCAACCTCATCTATAAGATCGTACTGTTTGTGTCCATCACACCGGGTGCTGCCGGGATTGCTGAAATTGCTTTTCCTGCCTTCTTCGGTGTTTTCATCGGTAGTTTTACCACAGTGGTCATACTGCTTTATCGTCTGCTGACGTACTACCTCTATTTAGTCGCAGGAGCCTTGGTTTTCCCCCGGTGGGCAGCCAGTGTGTTCCGCAAAGAAACTGTTCCGGTGTCCGCCGATACCGCTATACCAACCAAGGCAAGCCACATTCACCCACTGACTTTATAAACGTCCCTGTATGCGTCAAATTTTAAAAAGACTTCTACGCCGCAAAAGCGCTGCCCTCCTTCAAGCTGATTATCATAGAGACGGACATATCCAGGGAACGAACCTGGTACGTACGCTCCGCCTGAAGGACCTTGTTTCATTCGGGATAGCAGCTATAATCGGTGCCGGCATTTTCAGTACGATTGGCAATGCCAGTGCTGCCGGTGGCCCGGGTGTGTCGCTGCTTTTTATTTTTACAGCCATTGCCTGTGGGTTTTCGGCTTTATGTTATGCTCAATTTGCCTCTTCTATACCTGTTTCGGGGAGTGCCTATACCTACGCGTATGCCTCATTCGGCGAATTGGTAGCCTGGATCATCGGCTGGGATCTGCTCATGGAATACGCCATCGGTAATATTGCGGTAGCGATCTCCTGGTCCGACTATTTCACGGCCGTGTTGCGAGGTATAGGCCTGGGTATACCCGAATACCTCACGATGGATTACCTGAGCGCCTCCCGTGGGTATGAAGCCGTACAGGAGATGCTAACGCAGGGCAAAGTATTCACTGACCTGCCATCGAATCTGCAACAGGCGCATGCTGCCTGGCAACAGGCCCCCGCTTTTGCCGGAATCAAATTCATTGCGGACCTGCCTGCCCTGGGGATCACGGTTCTGATCACCTACCTGGTCTACGTAGGTATAAAGGAATCAAAGCGCACGGCTAATTTCCTGGTATTGCTCAAGCTACTCGTGCTCCTGCTCGTTATTTCGGTAGGTGCTTTTTATGTGAATACAGACAACTGGAGTCCTTTTGCGCCAAACGGAATAACCGGTATTTTAAAGGGCGTATCCGCCGTATTCTTTGCCTACATAGGTTTTGATGCTATCTCTACCACAGCAGAGGAGTGTGAGAACCCACAACGGGACCTGCCCCGGGCTATGATCTTTTCGCTGATCATCTGCACGGTGCTGTATGTTGTGCTGGCGCTGATCCTGACGGGTATGGTTCCTTATAATGAACTGGCAGTGGGTGATCCGCTGGCTTTTGTTTTCGCGCGTGTCAACCTGGATTTTATCGCTGGTATCGTGGCGGTAAGCGCCATCGTGGCGATGGCCAGCGTACTGCTGGTGTTTCAGTATGGCCAGCCCCGCATCTGGATGAGTATGAGCCGCGACGGACTGTTGCCCGGTATCTTCTCCAGCATCCATCCCAAGTATAGAACGCCCTGGTTTGCTACAATTGTAACCGGATTTGTCGTAGCTGTGCCTGCTCTCTTTATGAACCTGACAGAAGTAACCGACCTGACCAGTATAGGGACGCTCTTTGCATTTGTGCTGGTGTGCGGCGGCATCCTGATACTGGATCAGAAAAAAGGCGCTCCTGCCGAAAATCCAGGCTTCAGAGTGCCCTATATCAACGGAAAATATACCTTGCCGCTCATCCTGGTCACGGGCATTGCGCTGCTGTTTATCTACAACGAAGCGGGTGTTGCTGCTTTCTTTAACATGGACGGAGGCTGGGAAATCTTTCAGCACAAACTGCCCTTGCTTGGCTTCCTGCTTGTCGCTTTCGTGATGACGTTCTATACCTTCACCCGGAACCTGTCTCTTATACCGGTACTGGGCCTGCTCACGAACCTATACCTGATGTCAGAATTGGGAATCACCAACTGGACCCGTTTCCTGGCCTGGCTGGCATTGGGCCTGGTTGTTTATTTTGTCTACGGTTACCGCAACAGCAAGCTTGGCAAAGCATCTGTTAGCACGCCGGTTGATACAGCAGAAACTTCCTCCTGATTTTACGCTTGAAACAGATCAATCACATAGCTATTCTGATCCTGCTCCTTTTGTGGGGTATGTGGCTGATCTGCTTATGTGTTAATGTCGCGGCCAATGTTATGTACCTCTGTCACGAAAACAATGAAGCTCTCCTATCGGAGAGCTTCATTGTTTTTAACCAACATATTTTTTGATAGTAAATGCTTTCGCCTAGCCTGTTTACAACTCTATTTGCTGAAAGAAAACAACTACAAGCATTAAGGCTATCACAGCGTAGAGCAACCTTTTCAGCCATACCATCCCTTTCTTAGGTGGTTCTTCATCCCCTGTTCTACAGCAATCCTTCATTTTTTTAACTCTACTAGGCGTGTACCTTCTTCGGTATGTGGCTGCAAGGCCCTTCATACCTGATAAAAATATTAATCCATAGAACCCTGGATAATCGGAAGATGATGGGCAGAAAACCAATCACCACTACACCTACTATACCCATCATCATGGCCATGGTTACCTCTGACACAAATTGATACAGGATGAAAAGAGACACCAGGAAAATAGCCACATTGAAACCGAAGCTCACATACATGGCGCCATAGTAATAGCCCGGCTCGGGCTCATACGCCTGACCGCAGCAAGGGCAATTCCGGTGCATGTCTGCAAACCGTGTTGTATACAAGGTACCTTTCGGAAACATATTTCCTTCCCGGCACCGTGGGCATTTTACCGTAGCTATGCTATATAAAAGTGATTGTCTCTGGCTCATTTCTTTGAGGTGATGTATTGACACAACAAAAGTATGACAACCAGGTTGCAATAGCTCGTCACAAAAACGACGAATTACTGTACTTTTGTACTTCAGGTTCAAGCGGTATACCCAATCCATTCCGTACTTGAACTGCGTAAAGAACACCTATGCAGAAAGACCATTTACCCATTTATCAGATACAGGATTTCGAAGCCCTGACCCAAAAAGACCAGTATTTCTACTTCAGCTCTTTCGCAGCTCACTTGCAGGAGCACCTTTTCATACGCGAGCCTCACAAACACAATTTTTATATTATCCTTTTGGTCACGCGAGGTACAGGAACCCATACCATTGACTTTAAAGAATATGAGGTGAAGCCAGGAACCGTTTACTTTATGACGCCGGGCCAGGTACACAGCTGGCAGCTCTCAAAAGATGCCGATGGCTTTGTTATCTTCTTCACGCAGGAGTTTTATATCCGGGAGTATACCAACCGGATGCTTTTTGACTTCCCCTTCTTCAATGCTTTGCTCTACAACCCGGTTTTGCACATCACCAAAGAACAGGAAGCTACCCTGATGCCCATTCTGCAAAGGCTCAACCAGGAACACAGGAAAGCTAAGCTCATGCGCGATGTTATGCTGAGCCGATACCTGGATATCCTTTTAATAGAATTGACCCGGATCTCCCAGCCAAACGAAGCTGAATCAGGATTTAGAGGAAAAGAACAAATACTCCTGCAAAAGCTGGAGCGACTCATTGACAGGCACTACAAGGAACACAGACCGGTCGCTTTTTACGCGGAGCAGTTGCATGTAACCACCAAGCATCTGAATGATGTCTGCAAAAGTTCTTTAAACAGAACTACAAAGGAACTGATCCAGTACCGTACCTTGCTGGAAGCACAAAGATTACTGGTACACGCTGAGCTAACGAGTTCACAGATTGCGGCCGAACTCGGCTATTTTGACAATACCTACTTCTTTCGCTTTTTCAAAAAACACATAGGCTGCACGCCGGAGCAATTCAGAGCAGCACACAAATAAACCCCGCCATTCCTATTCTATATTTACTCTACCACCCGCAGCACATCGGCCTCTACATCATCCTGGCCAATCGTACGATCATCGGTCGGGCTGTCGAATACGACCAGCAGGCGCTTGTCATCCAGTATGGCGAGTCCCTCGGCTTTATCTTTCCCGGTGTTCTCACCGGTTCCGTGCGGCACCTCGCATAGCCGCTCCAGCTCGTTGTGGTGCAGCAGTTGCTCTTCCTCCTTGTCCAGGGCATCACGCCAGCGGTAAATGGCAATGACGCCGTCCAGATCCATGGTAGGCCCTGCCAGCAGGTATAGGTCGTTCCCAAAAATGCGCAATTCCCGGATACCCTTGCCGCGCAGGTTCAAAAAGTGTTTCCGGTATGGGTTCTCTTCTGTCAGCTGTTTCAAATACAGCCTGCCTGCCTCATCCTCTTCCGGCTCTACTTCCAACACCATGGCCCAGCCCCTGAGCACTGGTCCGCGCAGGCCGATAAAAATGCGATGGCCGTGTATGGCCAACCCTTCGATATCAAAGCCGTTGTCTTTGCCCGGAATGTGCATGAACGGCCCGATGTGCTTGTCCTGCCCGAGCAATTCGGTCAGGATATTCCCGGACTGATCGCCCTGCAATTGGGCGGCGCGCAGCATGTGCCCAGGCTGATCCGGGTCCTCGACTTCCTTGTGCAGGGTATAGTCTCCTGTTGTTTTGTCCTGCAGGATAGGTATGCGCGCCAGCAGGTAGCGGTTCGGGTCGCTCCTCACTTTTGAAAGCGTCTTTATCTGCTTTTCGATGGAGTCGTGTCGCTTTGGCTTTTTACGTTTCAGGCTATGTGAGCCGATGAGCCAGAGGTAATTATCGGCCATACCCATCCCCTCTATGTCCACCTCACTTTTATCCTGTGCGGGCAGCTCCAGATAATCGTGGAGGTCGAAGGACTGGTGCTGGCCAAATGCGCCATCGGGTTGCCGCGTGAGGCGCTCGATGGAGGTACGCTCATCACAGCTCAGCCATAAGTTATTGCCACTCAGCAAGGCAGTGGAAAGCCCGTCACGTACATGTTTGCCTGCGGCATTCTGGCTGAGCACCGGATCGAAGCGAAGTATAATCTTATCTTTCATTCTGAATTTGTTGAGTCACGCTTAAAGTACAGTTCATACGGGATGCAGCCGCAAGTGGAACAAGCGTATACGCAGCAAACCCATCAGCTGCCAGTTACAGCGTGTAAGGTATACGCTGAAATTTCAGCCAATTTCCCGTCTGTTCTCTAATGTAGTTAAAAAAAATAGGATGCGCTGGCTTTGAGAAAGAAAGGAGTTCCCGGGGTGAAGTGAATCTCTGATAAGGGCGTTGCCTCGTTTCTCAACCTCGATTCGGTTTCGAACTGCGCCTCTTTCCAGTCACGATCCAGGATGTTTTCGGCCGTTAGCTTTAGTTTCAGGCATTTGAAGGTATAGCTGACCAGGACGTCTGGCAGCAAACGCCCATTTAGAGTCAGGCTATCGTTGTCGTTGAAAGAGGGCGTTTGAGATAGCGTTGCTGTAAACTGCCATGGAAGTCCTTTTTGCTGCGAATGAACAGCCTGGCGGGTGATACTACAGACTGGACAAGGAGGCGCGTAACAGCCTTTGCCCCTCCTCTCCGGTTGCGCTTGTCTGAAAAGGGTCCATGGAAAAAGACTTCATCAACAGGCTACGGCCAGCCACCTGGTCACCCTGCTTGTAGCGCACCAGCCCTTCCAAACAAAGCAGGCTCGCACTCTGCCTGTTGGTGCGACTGGCCTTTTTCAGGTATGCAGCCGCCTGCCTGTAGTCCTGCTTTTTATAATAGATCGTGGCCAGCGTCTTACACACATCGATGTTGTCAGGCCTTCGCTCGTATTCCTTGCTGGCATACTTCATTGCCTTGTCCAGGTCTCCATCCAGATCCAGGTAAATGTTGGCCAGCTCCAGGTCTACTATATGACCGGCTTCCTGATCCTCCTGCAGGCCGTCGAGCAGTTCTTTACGGCTGTTTTTCGCTTTGCCGTGCTGCTCTGTCAGTTTGTACAAGCCTGCCAGCTCTTTATGAAACGTGAATTCAGGGATCACCCTGGCTGCTCTTTCAAAGAGCTGGATGGCCTCCAGGTAGTTTTTGTTTTTCGCTTCCAACCGGCCCAATCCTCCGAGCGCAAAGGCATATTCCGGGTATTCCTGTAACGTTCTCCTGTATTGTGCTTCTGCCTGGGCCAGGTCACCGGTTTGCTCGTACAGGTTTCCAAGTGTTACCCGAGCCCATGCCGTTTGCTCCAGGCCCGGATAACCGGCGTTAGCGGCCATGCGCATGGCTTCGATCGCGCCGGGCATATCCCCGTGGATCTCGCGCAGGTAGGAAACACGGGAATAGGATTGCAGGTCCGGACGCAAGGACACCATTTTGTCAGCCATCCCGATCGCTTCTTCGTAGTTGCCCAGCTCGACATTGGCATCACACAACACGCCATATACGGCAGCACGTTTGTCGTTTATCTGCAATGCGTTCTGGCCCGTCTCGCGTGCCTCCTCAAACTGGTGCAGGGAAAGCTGTATGACGGCTTTGGCAACAGTGGCCTCAAAAAGCACGGCCTCGCCGGCATTTCTTCCGGAAAGCACTTCTTCTACCAGTTGTAGTGCTGCCGGATAATAATACGGATGCTCGCCTGTCACCCGGGCTTCCTGCATGTAAGCCAAGGCCAGCAGCAGCTTGCTTTGGTTATCGTTGGAATTTCGGCGGAGTTTGTACTGCAGCCCTTCTATAGCCGCTTTGGTGTTGACCCATTCGCTGGTAGTGGAGATGGGCCCTGACCGTTCCAGCAGCGGAGGTAGAGGGTCTTCTTTCACCCTGTTGTAGAAGAAAGCAGTGACAGCGGCAAGCAGAAGAAGGATAAAGGTTATAGCGTAGATATTTTCTCTTTTCATAGGGCAGGCTTTGAACCGGGTTTATGAAAAAGCAGGCCGGGCACCCACTGCGCCCGGCCTGCTTTTCAATTATTTATTTAGAAACAACGATTTTCACTGTCTGTCTTTTACCATCCTTGTCCTGCATGGTAGCAAAGTATACGCCTTCATTGAAATCACTCACGTCAATTCTCACCTCATTTATACCTGCTTTTTGCAGCTGGTTTCGGACGGGTGTAGCCACCAGGCGGCCTGCCACATCATAGACAGCGAGAGTTACCTCTGTCTCATTGATCAGTTGGTAGCGAATGGTTGTAGTCTCCGAAGCGGGGTTGGGGTAGGTTTCTATCTCCTTCATCAGGACGGCTGGTGGAGCCAGGTTCAGGCCCATTTCCACACCTTGGATGGAGGTTTCATCAGGCATGTTGCTATCTCCGCAATCGCACATGGCGCCGTCCTCAAAACCGCTCCAGGGCTGTGCCACGTAGGGGAACCCAGCCAGAAACGGTTTGTCGTTCTGCTCTACCCCTGTAGTAAAGGTGAGTACGTCTACCAGATCCTGCGTTACCGGGTTCGGGCTTCCTACGGTATAGTCGTCGTACCACAGGCCGATGGCTGCCAACACAACTCCCCCTACTGCCTGCAATTCGATCCGGGTCACGTCGTCCTCCAGGCGTCTTCCGTTCGGGAAGCCATCCATATTCGGAATAAACTGATAGTCTTTGGTCTTGTTAAAGCGTGGGTCGGTCAGGCCGAGCACGGCTGCCTGTACAAGCCCCAGGCTACTGAAGTCCGGGGAATCCCTGGGCGTTACCGGGGTCGAGACATTGATGCGCAGCATGTCCCCGAAGGTGGGCAGGAAGTTGTTTACAAACGGTTTCCCTTTTGCCAGCGGGTTCCCTTTCTTACCGGTAGCCAGTTGGTAGGGCGGTAAGTTTGGCACGCCGGTCATAAAGATCGGCAGAATGTCGACCGATCGCGGGGCGTTTTTCCGGAGCAGGTAATTTCCGAATAAGGCCGGATCAAGCGCAGTCCCTTTGACAGCCTTCGATCCTAAGAGCGGGTAAAGTCCTTCTTTGCCATTGCGGAAGTCGAACTGCTGCAATGAATTGGTTTGAATACGCAGCGGAGCTAGGCCCGGCACAGCACCTCCAAACTGAGACTCGTCCATGTACAGGGCCAACTCAGGGTTGGTAAAGTACTTTTCGAATTCCTTCTCTTCATCGTAAGGCGTTTTCGAATTCCATTCGTCTTTGCGCCCGATCGGAATGATCACCTCATTGGTCAAGGGCATGCCCAGGCGGGATACCTGTACCAGCGGGCCCTGTTGCTTTAGCACACCATTGGCCTCACGCACCGTAATTTTAGGCCGGCTGGCAGATGCCCATATACCGAGGACGAAGTCAGAATCCAGGATGCTCTTCGCCTGGTCCGGATGCTTGCCGTCTTTCTGCAGGAGCTTGATCGGAATGTTCAGGGCAAGGGTATGCACGTTCAAACATCGCAAGCCATCCACAGCACTGCCTGGCCTGATGTTACCCAGGTCAGCGATGGCGCCAATATCCACAAAGAAGGGATCATCCACCGGACCTACGAATACTTTTTCGCCGCTGCCGGCTCTTTCTATACCTTCTATCAGGGATTCCTGGTGATAGTTTGTGCCTAAGCCGGGATTACCGATCGTGCGCGGACCAGCATTGTAAGCAGGAACATGCCCATTCTCAATGACCGTAGTGAAAGACCTGCCTCCGTTTGTGCTTTTGGAAAGCGTATAGGTCTGTTTGAGGTTTTGTTTTCCTAGTCTGGCGTAGAAAAATGTTGTGGGATCTTCGTTTTCTGTTTTGAATCTGAAACGATACAGAATGTCATCGCCCTTGGTCTCCGCGTTGTTCTTGATGTGAATGTCGTAGGCCACATCGTCACTAAAGAAGTAGTAGTTCGGTCCGCCATGCGGTAGCTGGAAAGGGATGTAATTGGCGATAATGACCAGTCTGCTTGGGTCTGTGGGATTTCTAAAAGCATAAACATCCGTGTTGTCTGCCTGCGGGTCATTGGCAATCATCGGTGCTTCCCGGTGACTGGACGATTCCAGGTAATTTGTTTGAGTGCCTACTGCCACAACTCCGACAATAGTGAGCACTGTTAGCCATATTTTATGGCTAATCCTTGTAAAAATAAACATAGAGTAGGCTTGTAGTTAAGATTTATAAATTGTTACAAATCTTTCTGAAGGGTAGCAGAAAGCCTGACTTACCAAAGCCAGTGGTACTGAGAAGTTTACTTTACTATACGAAGGTAAAATTGGATTGGATTGCCTGTAATTGAATAATAATCAGATCA
>NZ_JSYF01000111.1:0-2014 GCF_054824225.1 Pontibacter sp. HJ8 | reverse complement strand
CCCCTCTGACTCCCCTCAAGGGGAGAATTTATGCACGAGTAGATATAGCTGGCAGGTATAGCAGACTACCTTACAACCCAAGCTACGCAGGTATAGCCACTACCAGGTGCACTTTGTGGCAACACACTGTTCGAGCGTTCAGCGATTTTGTGTTGTCTTGACTTTTTTGCCTACTTTTTTTGTCAAGAAAAAAAGTAGGTCCCCGCCGGACAGGCGAAGCTATACAACAACGTCAGGTTGCTATACCTGGAACAGCAACTCCGCCAGTTCCAAACTGGCCTCACATACAACCACAAGTTGCGCTCACGCTAAACTTGCTGTATACAGAGAAAGGGAATGCTCGCCGCACAGGCGAAGATCAAACAAGACTAGTAGCAAGCTGGATAAAGCCACAACTACACAGCACCATCAAAGTAGACTCAGAAAATAATTATCACTTTTAAATAAGCTTTCCCCTCAACATATATTCCCTCTATTTTTGGCATATACTATAAAAGCGCCTTACCTTTGCGCATGCCAGAAAAAATACTGATACTAGACTTTGGCTCCCAATATACCCAGCTAATTGCAAGACGGGTGCGCGAGCTTAATGTATATTGTGAGATTTATCCTTACAATAATGTTCCGGAACTGACCGAAGATGTAAAAGGCGTTATTCTCTCGGGCAGCCCCTGCTCGGTACGCGACCACGATCACCCCACCATCGACTTAAGCCAATACATGGGCAACATTCCGTTGCTCGGCGTCTGCTATGGTGCCCAACTGATTGCCCATGAGCATCAGGGGGAAGTGACTCCTTCCACTACCCGGGAGTATGGCCGCGCCAGGTTATCGGAGCTGCACACTGCCAACCGCCTCATGAAAGAACTCACGCCAGGTTCTGTCGTTTGGATGTCGCACGGCGACACGATCAAGGAAATTCCTGACAATTTTGAAATAATAGCCAGCACGGAAACGGTGCGCGTAGCGGCTTACAAGCTGCGCGGACAGGAAACGTACGGCATTCAGTTCCACCCGGAAGTAACACATTCCGAAGAAGGAAAAGCGCTGCTCCGAAACTTCGTGGTGCACATCTGCGACTGCCAGCAGGACTGGACGTCTGAGCAGTTCGTCGAGTCTACCGTAGCGGAGCTGCAGCAAACGATTGGCAACGACAAAGTGGTACTGGGCCTTTCAGGTGGCGTGGACTCGAGTGTGGCTGCCATGCTCATTCACCAGGCGATCGGCAAGAACCTGTACTGCATCTTCGTAGACAATGGTCTGCTCCGCAAAGATGAGTTCGAAACGGTACTGGACTCCTATAAGCACATGGGACTGAACGTGAAAGGCGTGGATGCCAAGAACAGGTTCTATAGTGCACTGGCCGGAATCTCCGACCCTGAACTGAAGCGCAAAGCGATCGGGCGTGCCTTTATTGAGGTATTCGATGACGAGGCCCACAAAATTGAAGATGTGAAGTGGCTGGCGCAGGGTACTATTTACCCGGACGTGATCGAATCCATGAGCGTGAAAGGGCCTTCGGCTACGATCAAATCGCACCACAACGTGGGCGGCCTACCGGACTTTATGAAACTAAAAGTAGTGGAGCCGCTCAAGGCGCTTTTCAAAGACGAAGTTCGCCTGGTAGGAAAGACACTCAAAATAGATGATGCCATCCTGGGCCGTCACCCTTTCCCGGGTCCTGGTCTGGCTATCCGTATATTGGGCGATATCACTGCTGAAAAGGTACAGGTATTGCAGCAGGTAGACCATATCTTTATCAGCAACCTCAAAAAATCCGGATTGTATGACGAGGTATGGCAGGCAGGCGCTATCCTGACCCCGGTACAGTCAGTAGGCGTAATGGGCGATGAGCGCACCTACGAGAATGTAGTGGCGCTACGTGCCGTGACTTCTATAGACGGTATGACAGCGGACTGGAGCCGTTTGCCGTATGAGTTTCTGGCAGATGTTTCGAATGAGATCATCAACAAGGTAAAAGGTGTTAATCGCGTCGTGTACGACATCAGTTCCA
>NZ_JSYF01000110.1:0-12692 GCF_054824225.1 Pontibacter sp. HJ8 | reverse complement strand
TTTTTATGACCGGCTATACCTTAGAAATCAAGGCTGAACAACATACCGGCCACCGTAGCTGACATCATACAGGCGATGGAAGCACCCAGCAGCGACAGCAAGCCTAACCGGGAGATATTCGCCTGCTGGTTAGGGGCCATGCCGCCTATACCTCCCACCTGTATGGCGATGGAGCTGAAATTGGAAAATCCGCAGAGGGCATACGTGGCCATGATGATGGATTTGGTTGAAAGGTTACCCGCTTCCTTCATGCTTGCCAGATCCAGGTAAGCTACAAATTCATTAATAGCGGTTTTCTGCCCCAGCAAACTGCCTACCTGCAGGGTGTCGACCCAGGGAACGCCCATCACAAAGGCAACTATCCGGAAGATCTGTCCGAGAATATACTGAAGCGAAAATCCGTTAAAACGCCCATCTGTACTCGAGACCACAAATTCATTCAACCCTACTGCTCCACCCAGCTTCAGGAGAATATAGTTCAGCAAGCCGATGACCGCGATGAAAGCTAGCAGCATACCGCCCACGTTTGCAGCCAGTCTTAAGCCATCTGCTGCCCCCTTTGATACCGCATCGATGATGTTGACCCCAAGCTGCTCTTCGTTTACTTCCAGATTGGTATTGATTTTATGGTGTTCCGTTTCCGGTACCAGCATTTTGGCCATTACGATACCAGCAGGTGCGTTCATGATAGAGGCCGTGAGCAGGTGGGCTGCAAAAATCGTCTGTTGTTCAGGGTCTCCCCCTCCTAAAAAGGACACATATGCTGCCAGTACCCCGCCGGCCAGCGTCGCCATACCACCGGTCATGAGGCACATAAGCTCAGAACGCGTCATACGGGGGATGAAGGGCCTTACCAGCAACGGGGCTTCTGTCTGCCCCATGAAGATGTTTCCTGCAGCTGAAAGGCTCTCTGCACCTGACAAACGCATGCCCTTCGACATCACCCAGGCTATCCCGTACACGATTTTCTGCAAAACCCCCATATAATAGAGTCCGGAGGAAATAGCCGAGAAAAAGATAATGGTGGGCAATACGGAGAAAGCGAAAATGAATCCGAGGCCACCGTTCTGAGCCGGATCAGCCAAATTACCAAACAGGAATTGTGCCCCTTGGTTTGAAAAGCTCAGGAGTTTGACGAAAGCTCTACTAACAAAAGCAAACCCATCTGCTACCAGCGGCACTTTTGTTACCAGTACACCGAACAGGATTTGCAGAAACACCCCATAGGCTACCAGTTTCCAGTCAATGGCTTTCCTTTTGGTGGAAAACAAATAACCGATTGATAATAGAACAACTAAGCCTATTAAACCTCTTAAGACATCAAACATATTTTGGCTAAAAATTTGACAAAAGTAAGGCTAATATCCATTAAAAAAAATAATCCTGCCCTTAGTCTAGGCAGGATTATCCAAGTACATGTATTGTTAAAATCAGTTTCGCTTGTTGAGCTCGTCCCGGATCTTGGCAGCCCGTTCGTAGTCCTCTTTTTCGAGGGCTTCGTTGAGCATTTTGTTCAGATCTTCCACGGAGGTCTGGTTGAGCGGCTCCTTGGAGCTGGAAGAAGCTGCCGGTGTGCTGCTTTTCACAGCCATTTCATCGCTTTCCTCTTCCTCATCCTCCAGGTCACTCAGGATGATGCCTGCCTCTGACAACACGCTCTCCACCGTATAGATAGGAACTCCAAAGCGCAAACCGATCGCGATCGCATCCGAAGGGCGGGCATCGAGTTCAAAATCCTTGTCTCCATTCGTACACATGATCTTGGAATAGAACACCCCTTCTTTCAGGTCGGAGATCAGGATCTCGGTTATATTGACGCTCACCTGCTCGGCAAACGATTTGAAAAGATCGTGCGTCAGCGGCCGGTTCGGATTTATTTTTTCTATCTGTATCGCGATGGACTGTGCTTCAAACATACCTATAATGATAGGTAGCCTTCTGTTGCCATCTCTCTCCCCTAGCACCAGCGCAAACGATCCCGTCTGTGACTGGCTGGATGAGAGCCCAAGTATCTCTAACTGAATTTTTTTCACAATTAAGCTCTTCTAAGTCTATTTGTCCAAAGCCTTGGCAGCTTCGATTAATTTAGGAACGACCTCCAGCGCATCGCCAACTATGCCATAATCAGCAGCTTTGAAGAACGGCGCTTCCGGATCCTTATTAATAACGACAATCACTTTAGAAGAGTTAACCCCTGCCAGGTGCTGGATGGCACCCGAGATGCCTACCGCGATGTACAGGTTAGGGCTTACCGTAATACCCGTTTGCCCGACGTGCTCGTGGTGCGGACGCCAGCCAATGTCTGAAACAGGCTTGGAACAAGCGGTCGCTGCGCCCAGTTCTTTGGCCAGTTCTTCGATCAGGTGCCAGTTCTCAGGACCTTTCATACCACGTCCGCCCGATACCACGATCTCCGCCTCCGGCAGCAGTACGCCGCCTTCGGTATCCTGCATGACCGTTTCTTTCGGAGCCGCTGCAAAATCCGTTTCCGCCAGGTCAGCCGAGAGTTTCTCTACGGTGGCCGTGCTACCGCCATTGCTGAGGATGTCGGTGCTGTTTTTCTTCACGGCGATGATCTTCACATCCGAAGTCAGGTTTACATCGGCAAACGCTTTGCCCGAGAACACACCGCGTCTCACGGTAAAGGTGCCACCCTCTATTTTAGGAAGTTCGGTTACGTTGGTAGCCAGCGAACCATTCAGGCGAACGGCCAGTTTGGAACCTACTGCTGCCCCGATGTTGGAGTTAGAGAATACGAGCACTTTCGCATTTTCCTGCTGTGCCGCTTTCGCGATCACCTTCACATACGCATCCGCTACGAACTGCTTCAAGCGGTCATCGGCATCGTAGAGCACTTTGCTGATACCCTGCTCGCCGAGCCTGGCCAGCGCCTCTTCGTGCACATCACCGATCGCCACTGCCGTAGCTGTGGTACCCAAGGCCTGGGCCACCTGGCTGCCGTAGGATGCTGCCTCCAGCGAGGACTTCTTGATCTCTCCGTTTAGACCTTCTACAAATACCAGAACAGACATATTATAGAATTTTAGCTTCGTTTCTCAATAATTTAATTAATTCACCGGCATTGTCCGCGTCGATCATCTTCACCCCGCCTTTTTTCTCAGGCCGGCTGTAGTTCACGTACTCTGATTTTGCCTCGCCCCCGGCAGCTTCCACTACTTTCAGTGGTTTAGTGCGGGCCGTCATGATACCGCGCATGTTCGGAATGCGGGGCTCACACATGGGCTGCTGGGCACTGGCTACAAAGGGCAGCTTTACTTCCACCACTTCTTTGCCACCTTCGATCTCGCGTTCGAGGCGGGCGGTGCTATCATCTACCATGTCCAGCTTGAAGGCCGGTGTTACCGAAGGTATACCCAGCATCTCGCCTACCATGTTGTGCACCTGGAAGCCGTTATAGTCAATGGACTCTTTGCCCATTAATATCATGTCGTAGCTACCTTCTTTGGCAACGGCAGCTATCTGCTGTGCTACAAAGAAAGCGTCTTTCGGGTGTGCATTCACACGGATGGCATCGTCTGCGCCAATGGCCAGTGCCTTGCGGATGTTTGGCTCAGCATCGGCCTCTCCTACATTGAGAACCGTTACACTGCCTCCTTTTGCCTCTTTCAGCTCTATGGCTCTGGTCAGTGCGTATTCATCCCAAGGGTTGATCACGAACTGTACCCCGTTCTTATCGAATTCCTTATTATCGCCAGTAAAGTTGATTTTGGATGTGGTATCCGGAACGTTACTGATGCAAACTAATATTTTCATGGTTAGAAATGTTAGCTTATTAAAAGTTAAATTTGTTGCGAAGTTAGTTAAAATATAGCCAAATAGAAATGTCTCAAAACAGATTAGAACAACTCTTCAAGTTTCTGGAAGAAGACCCGACCGATCCCTTTACGATCTATGCTATCGCTACCGAATACCGCAACAACGATCGGGAAAAAGCTTTGGGCTATTACGAAAAGCTTTTGACTGAACACGAGCGTTATGTGGGCACTTACTATCATGCCGCCAAGCTATACGAAGAGCTGGGTCAGAACGATTTAGCTGAGCAAACCTACAAAAAAGGTATGCTGATTAGCCGCCAGGAAGGTAACCTGCATGCCTTCTCTGAACTGCAGCAGGCCTACAACAAATTTGCGGGTCTGGACTACGAAGACGAATAACCATCTCCGGTGATCAGCTTGTTTCAAAAATAGTATGCATGCAGCATAATCACAAGAATAAAACAGGCTTTCTGCCAAATTGTTTGCTGTTGGCTTCTGTAGGGTACTTAATAAAGGGACGGAAGGTTGGCTTTCGATTTAAATAGATGCTGCTCAGATGAGAAATTCATTCCATCGCCAGATATAGCTTTATGAATTTAAAAAAGATAGAGTTAAAACTGCCTGGTTTTCTCCTGTTTTTCATCTTCCTCGCTTCCTGTACTCCCCTGAAACAAAGTGAAGAAATTACTCCACAGGAACTTGAAAGGCAACAATGGATGAAGGATTACGCTTTCTGCAAGTGCCTGGCAAATTCTTTGGGAGAGGAAATTGCAAAAGAAATCAATGCAGTGGATGCCTCTAAGGGGTCTTGTTTGACATAGCGGATTTAGGCAGAAGTGTTGAGCAGCTCGACAGTATAACGCAGGCTTTTGTTTCGAGAAAACCCACAGGGCAAACGGCAGAGCACGGTGGCAAGAACCCTTACATCTTTAATTGCCTCCTGTTTCAACGCTCACCGGAGTTGGATGCCTTCGTTCACTCCTTGCAATAAGATTTAAATTAGCAGCGGCAGCTTCGCAATTTTTGAAGCTGCCGCTGCTTTTACGCTATACCTATACTTTGAGGTATAGCGCCTTCAATTTAAACAAACCTGCTCATCCTACGACAGGGTCAGCACCAGATCGTCCGTATTCACCAGCGTGCCTTCCGCCAGATGGAGGTTGGAGATCTGGGTATCTTCCGATGCGGTGATGGTGGTTTCCATCTTCATGGCTTCGATCACAAACAGCGGCGTGTTTTTCTTGACCATCTGCTCCTTCTCCACCAGGATCTTCGATAAGAGTCCCTGCAGTGGTGCCCCGATGTGCTTCGGATTGGCTTTGTCCACCTTCAGGTGCTGCACACGCTCTACTTTCACAGACTTATCCCGCACTTCTATGTTACGGGTCTGGCCGTTGAGCTTGAAGAAAACGGTACGAAGGCCATCTTCATCCACGTGCCCAAGCGACTGGTACTTGATCACGATGGATTTGCCACGGGCAATGTCAATGATTGCCTCCTCCCCTTGCTGCATGCCGTAGAAGAAGAGGCGGGTCGGGATCTTGGAGACATTGCCATACTGCTCGTAGTGCTTGTGATAGGCCTCGTATACCTTGGGGTATAGCTGGTGCGACAGGAAGTCGGTATACCTGGTCTGCTTCCCGAATTTTTCCTGAAACGCTTTGAACTCCCCTTCCAGGTCCACCGGCTCGAGGTGCTCGTTTGGCCGGCTCTCGTAAGGCTTTTCGTCTTTGAGGATGATGGACTGCAACTTTTTCGGGAAACCACCAGCCGGCTGGCCCAGGTCGCCCCGGAACAGGGACTGCACCGACTCGGGGAAAGAAATCTGATCGCCCCGCTCCAGCACATCCACCGTGGTGAGGCCATTGGACACCAGGTATAGCGCCATGTCGCCAACCACTTTGGAGCTAGGTGTTACCTTGACCAAGTCTCCGAAAAGCTGGTTCACTTCCGCATACGTTTCCTTGATCTCTTCCCACTTATCGCCCAGCCCCAGCGCATTAGCCTGCGGGCGCAGGTTCGAATACTGCCCACCCGGTATCTCGTGGCGGTATACCTCGGCCGTACCGGCTTTGAGGCCGGACTCGAACGGATAATAATACTCCCGCACCGTTTCCCAATAGTTGGAATGGCGGTTGAGGCTCTTCTGATCGAACTCGCGGTGCCGCTCCTGGAAGCGCATCATCTCCACAATGGAATTGAAGTTCGGCTGCGAAGTAAGCCCCGACATAGCCCCCAGTGCTACATCCAACACATTCACTCCTGCCTCGATCGCTTTGAGGTAGGTAGCAGACTGGACAGAAGAAGTATCGTGGGTGTGCAGGTGGATCGGTAGCTTCACGGTATCGCGCAACGCCTCCACCAGCAACTGCGCCGCAAAGGGCTTCAGGAGACCGGCCATGTCTTTGATGGCCAGGATGTGTGCGCCCGCGTCTTCCAGTTGCCTGGCCAGTTGCAGGTAGTAGTCCAGGGTGTATTTTGTTTTGGCCGGATTGAGGATGTCGCCGGTATAGCAGATCGCGCCTTCGGCCAGTCCGCCCGTGCGCTTGCGCACAAAGTTGATGCAGGGCTCCATGCTCTTCATCCAGTTCAGGGAATCGAAAATGCGGAAAATATCCACGCCCGTCTCCCAGGATTTCTCTACAAAAGACTCGATGAGGTTGTCCGGATAGGCCTTATACCCTACCCCGTTCGAGCCACGAATCAGCATTTGCAGCAGGATGTTAGGTATAGCTTCGCGAATCTCGGCCAGTCGGCGCCAGGGGTCTTCGTGCAGGAAGCGCAGGCAGACGTCAAAGGTGGCGCCTCCCCATACCTCCATGCTGAAGGTCTGCGGATGATCCTTGGCGTAAGCCTCGGCGATCTTAAGCAGGTCGAAGCTGCGCATACGCGTCGCCAGCAGCGACTGGTGCGCATCCCGAAACGTGGTGTCGGTATAATGGATCTGTTTCTCGCTACGCAGCCACCGGGAAAATTCATCCGGCCCCAGCTTCGTGAGCAGGTCTTTGGTGCCCGGCTCATAGGGTTTATTCAGGTTGAAACCTTGGAAATCCGGCTTGGAGAGCACCTTGTTCGGATCCGGTTTTTTTACATCCGGGTGCCCGTTCACGTTCACATCCGCCAGGAAAGTGAGCATCTTGGTTGCCCGGTCCTTGCTCTTCTTGAACACAAATAATTCCGGATGATCCTTTACAAAATCCACCGTGGCATCGCCGGCGACAAAAACCGGATGGGTGATGATGTTCTGCAGGAACTGGATGTTCTGCTTCACACCCCGGATACGGAACTCGTCCAGGGTACGCGACATCTTCATGGCGGCGTGGCGCAGGGTGGGCGCCTGGGCCGACACCTTCACCAGCAGCGAATCAAAGAAGGGGCTGATCTTGGCACCCTGGTACACACTGCCCTGATCGAGGCGTATGCCGAAACCACCGGCACTGCGGTAGGCAATGATGGTACCGTAGTCCGGTTTAAAATCATTTTCCGGGTCTTCGGTGGTAATGCGGCACTGAATGGCTACCCCGTTTGCCCGTACCTCATGATCCGGCCCCAGCAGCACTTCCTCGTTGTCCAGGGTATAGCCGTCGGCAATGAAGATCTGTGTTTTGATCAGGTCAATGCCGGTGATCATTTCTGTGACCGTGTGCTCCACCTGTATGCGAGGGTTCACCTCAATAAAGAAGATGTTGTTGGTATCCGGCTCCACCAGGAATTCTACCGTGCCCACGTTATTGTAGTTGACGGCCTTGCATATGCGGATGGCATAGTCGTAGAGCTGCTGCCGTACTTCACGGTTCAGGCTGATGGCCGGGGCTACTTCCACCACTTTCTGAAAACGGCGCTGCACGGAGCAGTCGCGCTCGAACAGGTGTGTGATATGACCATAGTTATCGGCCACGATCTGCACCTCGATGTGCTTGGGATTCACCACATACTTCTCCAGGAAGAGTGTGTCGTCACCGAATGCTTTCAATGCTTCATTTTTGGCTTCAAAGAAACCTTTCTCCAGTTGCTCATCATCCCGGATCACACGCATACCCCGGCCGCCCCCGCCGGCCGCCGCCTTGAGCATAAGCGGATAGCCGATCCGATGAGCTTCTTCCAGCGCTGTGTCAATTGTATTCAGGTCCAGGTCGTTGCTCTGGATAACGGGCACATCGCAGCTCACAGCTACTTTCTTAGCCGATACCTTATCGCCCAGGGAGCCCATCACCTCGGGCCTCGGGCCAATGAAGATGATGCCATTCTCGGCACATCTGCGGGAAAAGTGCTGGTTCTCGGACAGGAATCCATACCCGGGGTGGATCGCATCTACGCCGTTTTCCTTGGCAATCCGGATGATGCCATCGATGTCGAGGTAGGGTTGCAGCGGCTGGTTGTCTTTGCCGATCTGGTAGGCCTCATCGGCTTTGTAGCGGTGCAGCGAGTAGCGGTCTTCGTAGGTATAGATGGCTACGGTCTGGATATTCAGTTCTGTACAGGCCCGCAGAACACGGATGGCAATTTCGCTGCGGTTAGCGACAAGTACTTTCTTTATTTTCATATAAGGTGAGATGGAGGGTATAGCTGTATGACATAGTTCTTTTCCCGGGGTATGCAGGTTCGTTCTTCGCGCTTCTGCATGCCATTTATTGCTGACAAAATGCTGATAATGCTGATGGAACAGGCTGGGTTATGCGGCTGCCTGCTGCTGTGAAAACTTCTGTTAATACAGTATTTTTCTTTATAAGGTTATACTTCTAGAAGGCTATACCTGTCTTGTTTTCACTGTCCTTGCATAACATCTACCTCCAACACTATGCCATCAGAACATTGTTTGAAGCTGTCAGTTGTTACTGCATGAACATTCTAAAATCACATGCGCTTCGATCATAAAAACATACTGCTGATAGGCGGCACTTCAGGTATAGGCCTGGAGACGGCCCGGCTGCTCAAAAAAGAGGGCGCAGATGTGCTCGTAGCTTCCCGTAAAAATTCGGCAGAACTACAGGAACTAGGGATAGAGCACCTGGAGTTGGATGTGCTACAGTTCGACCCTGCCTTTGCCAGCAAACTACCTGCCGAAATCCATGGACTCGTATACTGCCCCGGTACGATCAAGCTCAGGCCTTTTGAAAGGCTGACAATCGAAGACTTCAGACAAGAGTATGAGCTGAATGTAATCGGCGCTATACAGTCAATCAAGGCTGTACTGCCGCTCCTCAAGAAATCGAAGCAGGCCAGTATTGTTTTGTTCAGCACGGTAGCCGCCCGTTTGGGAATGCCCTACCATGCTTCCATCGCCTCTTGCAAGGCTGCTCTGGAAGGCCTTTCGGTTTCGTTGGCAGCCGAATTTGCGGTAGCAGGTATACGTGTTAACGCCATTGCTCCTTCCCTGACAGACACCCCCTTGGGTCAGCCGCTGCTCAATACATCCGAAAAAATGGAAGCTGCCAATAAACGTCATCCCCTGGGCCGCGTAGGTCAGCCTGCAGACCTTGCCAGTGCAGCCGCATACCTGCTCAGCGACGAGTCGGGCTGGATGACCGGTCAGATCCTGCATTTGGACGGAGGAATGAGTTCAATAAAAATAATCTGAAAATTTTCCGCAAGTAAGAGAAGGTTGCACCGGCAAGATCTGCTTATGAATGGATGATAAGCCACGCTTGAAGCACCACTAATTAACATACTCCTGCTTGATGAAGCCTGCAAGGGCCTTGCTATTGCCAGGGGATGTGTATCTTTGGGCCATGTCCAGAATTCCGCACCTGCTCTTGCTTTGGATTTGTTTTGTGCTGTCGCTGCAACCATTGCAGGGTATGGCCGCGGGCGCACCGGATACCACGACAGTTCCGGTCAACAAGCAGCGGCTATGGGTGTTGGGCACCGGTTTTACAGCGGGGTATACGGCCATGCTCGTTTCGCTTAACAATACGTGGTACCAGGATCAGGAACGAACCAGCTTTCACTTCTTCAACGACAACCGCCAGTGGAGGCAGGTGGACAAGGCAGGGCACTTCTGGGGTGCCTTTCATGAGAGCCGCGCAGGTATAGACCTGCTGCGTTGGGCAGGCGTTCCGGACAAAAAAGCAATACTATATGGTGGCTTAACCGGCATCCTGTTGCAAACTCCCATTGAAATTTTTGACGGCTACCAGGCAGACTACGGAGCTTCCGTAGGTGACCTCATCGCAAACACAGTGGGAGCTGCCGGTGTGGTGGCCCAGGAGCTGGCCTGGCGCGAGGTACGCATCATGCCTAAATTCTCTTTCCAAACAACACAATACGCCGCAGAGCGCCCCAATGTGCTGGGCAGCAGCCTGGCAGAGCGGGCGCTGAAAGACTACAATGGCCAGACCTACTGGCTGTCGGTAAATGTAGGTAGTTTTCTGAAAGAGGAGAGTAAGTATCCGAAATGGCTAGGTATAGCAGTAGGGTATGGAGGGGAAGAAATGGTGTACAATGATCCGGAGACTAACCGAGCCCTTGGTTTAAGCGCTCACCGCCAATACTACCTGAGCCCGGATTTGAACCTGATGCACTTCAAAGGCCGCAGCAAGTTGCTCAACACAGCCCTCTACGTCCTGAGCATTATCAAGATCCCGGCCCCCGCCCTGGAGTATAATCGAAAAGATGGCTTTCAGTTTCACCCGCTCTACTTTTGAGTTTAAGACAGTTTAACCTTAAACCGGCTCAAACCTCGTATCTTTGTTTAGCAGAATGGATTCTGAATGTATTTCACCTTTTCTTCTCACCAGAGTAGCAGGGTATAGCTATACTTCATTACAATTCATTCGCACTAAGTATAGCAAGTACACCAATGGCCGCATCTGTTAAGCGGCTCAAGGTATACCTATCAAACTTTAACCATAGCACTATGAACGTAGGAGACCGCGTGCGCCTGATGTCTGGCAGAGAAGAGGGCATCATCACACGCATACTGGATAATAATATAGTCGAGGTTGCCATCGACAACGACTTCACTATACCTGTCACCCGAAGAGAAATCGTACTGATCGCGCCGGAGGAAGCAAAGGCTTTTCGGGGGCAGGTCCAGGAGCAGGACACTATTAAACCTTCCGCACGCCGGGAGCCACCGGCACCGGTGCTGGCCGAAAAAGGCATTTACCTGGCTCTGGTCCACCAGTCGGAAGAGTTGCTGGCCGCTACCATCATCAACAACACCGACTACGATGTGTTGTTTACCAGCGGCGAGGACCGTAACAATCTCTACCGTGGCCTGCACAATAACAAGCTCGGCCCGAAGGCAACACAGGTGATTGCCCATTACCATCTCAAGGATTTTGAACAATGGCCCAGTGTGATCGTGCAGTTCCTGCAGCATCGGAATGGTGGTCCTGCTCTTTTTGAGCCGGTGACCAAACGGGTGCAGTTCAGGGCCAATTCTTTTTACAAAAGCAAAAAAACAGCCCCGGTTGTCAACAAAGAAGCTTACCTCTTCCAGCTCGATACCAAACCTGTCGCAGTCGATCCTGACAAAATAAAAGAGCAACTGGCCGCTTCTCCTTCTGCTCAGGAAACCTTTAAGCTGCAGGCGCCGGAGCACGAAATTGATCTGCACATCGACAAACTGGTAGAGGACTACAGCGGTATGAGCAACAGCGCCATGCTCAAACTGCAGCTAGAGCGTTTTCAGGACGCCCTGGAGCGCGCGATAGCCGCCAACATGCACGAGATCGTTTTCATTCACGGCACCGGCAACGGTGTACTGCGCAAAGAAATTCAGAAGATCCTGAGCCGCACACCAGGTATACGGTTTTTTGAAGATGCCCGCAAAGAGAAGTTCGGCTACGGTGCGACCCTTGTGAGGCTGAGATAATTTCTAAATTGTTGATTGTTAAATTGTTTTAATTGTTGTTTTTGTGCAGCTCTTTTGTCTCATAGACATAGGGCTAAGAAGGCCGCCACCAGATAATTTCGAATGTCCGTAATTTGAACCATTAACCTCTGCCAACAATTTATCAATTAAACAATCAACAATTAAGTATACCTTTGAGGAATTAAAAAATTAACAGCAAGCCGTCTTATCGCCGCTCCACCTGGAGAGGAGGAAAGTCCGGGCAACGCAGAGCATCCTACTTCCTAACGGGAAGGGGCTTCTCGGGAGACTGAGGGGCTACAGCTAGTGCCACAGAAAAGTACCGCCCTTCACAGTGAACAAGAAACAGTGAGCAGTAATCAGTTTTGCTGGTAACTGTTTGCTGGTAACTGATCACTGAAAAAGGGTAAGGGTGAAAAGGTGCGGTAAGAGCGCACCAGTGGGCAGGTGACTGACCCAGCTGGGTAAACCTTAGGAGTTGAAAGACCAAATAGGCTGGCAGCGCTTCGCTTCGGCGGGGCTAAGGGCTGCTCGTCCGATGTCAGTGGGTAGGTCGATGGAGCCTGTGCGCGAGTGCAGGCCTAGATAAATGATAAGACGTATGGTTTCGGCCATGCGACAAAACCCGGCTTACAGGCTTGCTGTTATTTTTAATTCTCTTCCTCACTCCTCCCCCATCTATTTATTACTTTCTGATCAATCCGCCAGCTTGGTACTTATACCCTTCTTTTACTTAACATATTAAACGCACTTTCAGATTTTGACAGCGTAATGGGTCCTGCTATACCTATACCTATACCTATACCTATACCTATACACGATTCGGACTGGTCACGGCCTGTCCCTACAAAACTAACCTATACCTGCATTGAGCGATCACAGCTTTGGATCGGGGCACTTCTCTCACAAGCAATGAATCAACTGCCAACCTATACCTCCGGTTTTTGTATCTTTGCGCGCTAATGACAACAGCCAATGACTGACCTGAAACTATACGATCCATTCCCGAAAATGCAGTTCAGCGATGAATTCTGCTTTTTGTGCGGAACACCTATAACGATAGAGCAACGAACACCAGTTTTTGCTTCCTGGCTACA
>NZ_JSYF01000109.1:0-4625 GCF_054824225.1 Pontibacter sp. HJ8 | reverse complement strand
AAAGCCAAATTGACCAGACACTACTTGAGTATGAATCCACACAATGGCAGACGCAGAATGGTGCGAGCGAAGAGTACACAGAGAAGAAAATGAATTTGGCTAATAGCCTGATGATTGCAGCAGCCTCAGGAAGCGAGAAAGCAGAAGTATACTTTCAAGAATTTAAGAACAAGTTTCAGCCTGACGGAGCATACCTTGAATGGTATGAGTAGATGGCAGAGTTGCTTGAATCTGCCAAGAAATAGAAAAACAAAAGCAGGTAACAAAGTATAGCAGATATGTTTCGGCTACGCCTCACCATCTGCTACACCAGCACGTTGAGTGAAATAAATAATCAATGAAAAAAGGATTTTTAGCTTCGATACTTTCAGTTCTTTGTTGCCTGTCTTGTAGTGCAAACAAAGAATTAGAAGTTGAAACTTTACCAACAATCTCAGCTGAAACTCCTGCAGTTATACAAGGGGCTTCAACAAAACCAGTTGTAGAAGTCAGACGGGAATACTGGCCTCTCGACCATGATATTTATAAAGAAGATACAATAATACATGTAAATGAAGTGTACCATATAAGCACTAACAACTATAGTCTAAATGATAGTGCTGTGGTCCATGAAGCAACAGACAACCTGGGTAAACTTTTAGTGCATAGCCATAATAGAGTTGCTGATGTCACCATACATCAGAACCAACAGCCGTTTATAAAGGCCTCTCTGACAAAAGACATTTTTGAACAGAATATTGAGCTTTATCTCACAGGGACAGAATTCCTAAGATATGATAATGGAGCTTTTATCTTTATGGTTGACGCTTGTATCCCTGACACCGATGTAAGTGAAGCTGCTGAAGTATCAATAGACCAAACAGGAAAGGTTAGGGTAGTCCGCTTTGTTGTGGAAGAAGAATAAAATTACTCCACTCAACACGGTGCAGCTTTTATGCTTGGCTACGCCAACCCATCAGCTACACAAGACCGTTGGACGTAAATTTAATTTCCTTAATTTACACTTTACAAACTAAAACCATGAAGAACCTCTTCTTATTATCTCTTATAATCATTGCGCTTTTTGGATGTGAAAAAGATAACGAGGAGGAAAGGTTAATGAAAACAAAATTAGCATTATCAAAGGATTGGCAGCTTCATTCAGTTAAAATTACAGAGCCATCACAGTTCAGACTCAACCAAACTCTAGATAATTGTTCAAAGTTGAAAATTTGGAGTTTTGAAGACACCGGATATTTCAGTTTTAAAGAAGAGGAAGCCTGCAACCCTCACCAATATGTACATGCTGGCTCTTGGAGAATCGAGAATGGAAAGTTTCTCAAAATCGTGTGGAAGGAAATAAATTATGGTCAACCGGGAGGAGAAATGAATTTATTGATTGAAGAGGTTTCTGCAGACTCCCTAAAATTAAAGCATGAAGTCATTCTTTATGATGGAGATAACAAGCCTTTTCCTGGAGTACAAAAATACACCTTCATTCGAAAATAGATATCCAACATCTTCTACAGCGATTACTGGTGTAGAATTTCTTCAATCTAGAGGCACTGAAGAAGCCCAGCGGTCTGTTGTGTATAAAAAAACAATGGCTAACATTGTGCATAAGCCATGCCACGGCTGGCCGCCTTGCACGCGTCATACACGATACTATTTTGCGTCAACTTCAAAAGTATAAAATCTGCTACTGCTACATCCTAACGGCTTGTTTTCCTCAGCTCATGCGCGAAGGGAAAAATGACTCTAGCATAAAGTATAAACTTTAACCAAACTCAACTATAATTTCCCTCTTCTTTATGAAGCAATTTTATTACCTCTTATTGCTGTGTATACTTTCTACCGGTTGTGTAAGTACCAGCAAATACACAAGCTTTGTAAACGAGCAGGCAAAAGCCGTTGTCACTCCCCCACAACACCAGGAGTGGCTTACCGTGAACTTGCCCGCTGCCGGGGCAGGCAGCAACAAGGCTACCCGGGTTAAAGGCTATTTTATTCCGGCTATCCTTTACTTCAGCTGGAATAATACGATTGCCTGCGAACTCGATCCGCAAATTGCCGCTACCTATATCCGGAAGGGCATTTACAAGGCCGCCGACAGCCTCCAGTTAAAAAATCACCTGGGCGACAAAAAGCTGGTGATCAACCTGCAGCAGGTGCCGGGCCAGTTTGTGTATGAGAACAAAGGCCAGCTATTCAATTTAATCTTTTTCCATATTTCCAGTGGGGAGCAAAAGATCACGCCACAACCGATCGCTATGCAGGCAACCTACGAACTTAAGCTAAATGATGGGCTCGTCGTTCAGGGCTCCGGCAATATACCAAACACTGAAACCCAGACTACCAGTGGCTGGCTCTCCGCCAAGCGCTTAACGTGGGTCCACCTCGACAACTTCAAAACAGAGGCGGAACGAATGGGTGCACAATTGGTAAAGGAAATAATAGCCCGGCACAACGAAACTTCGATGCATTAACTACATTAAAAGCCTTTATACCTGCTGGTGAAAATACGCAGCAAGGGCACAGGAAGCATTAATCTAAATTCAGTTATTCAAAATTCAACCACTACTTCTCCCACATCCCTTCCATCACGATCTCCAGCAGGTGCTGGTCCGGGTCGCGGAAGTAGAAAGAGAAGAAGCCTTTCCCCCAGTCATATTCCTGCTCAACGGGAATACCGCTGTTCCTTACTTTTTCTTTCCAGCTTTCATACTCCTCCGGGGCCACCTCAAAGGCCAGATGCAAGTGCCCGGTCCCGTAGTGCGGCGGCAGGGTGCCTGCCTTCGCCGACACCTCCGCAATAAAGCACAGCAGCACCGAGGTGCCTGTCCGGAAAAAAACGTGGCGCCCCTTTACTTCCCCGATTACGTTTAATCCCAGTTTCTTCTCGTAGAAGCTCCTGGTGCGTTCCAGGTCGGTCACATAAAGGCAGGTTTCTTTGATTTTCTTGATTTCCATAGCAGATCGATTACCGAAGGTATGCCGGGCAACTACAGATTACTTTCAGCATATCTAAGCTTTTACGCAACCATGAGGCTTTGGCTTTCCGTTATATCAGAACGCCCCGCATCTACTCAAATATCTTTATGAAGCTTATGTTAAAAGTAATTGCCCTTTTTATACCTGCTATCGCGCTGTTGTACTTTTTTTTGGGTAGGCCTGCTGCTGATCCGGAGGGCACGGCAGCTCTTGTGGCAGAGTCGCTGGTGAAACTGGCCAGTCTGCCCGCAGAGGTAAAGGAGAGTTCAGGCATCGTATTTTTGGCGAAGGATAAAACCTATGTTACCCACAACGATGCCGGCAATAAGCCATACCTCTACATCATCAATGAAAAGGGAAAGCTGCTGCAGACCATCAAGCTGAAATTGCCCAACGCAGACTGGGAAGATCTGGCCCAGGATGATGACGGCAATATCTACATTGCTGATACCGGAAACAACGACAACAGTCGCAAACAGCTGGCTATTTACAAGCTCGACATCGACCAGCCGGAAAAGATAGATGCCATCCGGTTCACGTACGAAGACCAGAAGCAATATCCTCCTGCCAAAAAAGACAGAAATTTTGATGTGGAAGCCATCTTCTGGAACGGAGGCAAGCTATACCTGGTGTCCAAGGACCGGGGCCGCGGAGAAACAGCTAAGGTATACGAGTTGCCTGATACAAAGGGGCAGTACAAGGCGAAGCTGGTCGGCCAGCACAAGTTGGGCGTACCCGTAACCGGAGCAGCCAGCAGCCCGAGTGGCCAGCAGGTAGCGTTAGTCAGCGAAGGGGTGCTTCACCTTTTCCGGAATGTGAAAGAGCCTGCCACTTTCTACGAGGGCAATTACCAGAAAGCCTCCATTAAGGCAGCAGGCCAGACCGAGGCAGTGGCATTCGAAGACGAAAAGACGCTCATCATTACGAGCGAGAACGGCGGCTTGTATCGCTACAAGTTCAAGTAAAATAACTTTAAACATAAAAGGGCGACCAGCAGATGATGCTGGTCGCCCTTTTTAGATGGTTTTCACCGCGATTATTTTTTGTTGACGGAGGAAGCTTTCAAATGCCCGCCCGGCAGCGCCGGCTTTGGGTTTTGCCATACCCGAAATAGAATGAACAAGCCAGCCAGGATCAGCGGGATACTCAACTGCTGTCCGATGTTCAGCGTCATCATGGCCTCTTTTGCCACCTGATCCTCTTTCAGGAATTCCACCAGGAAGCGGAAGGTAAACAGGGCCGTCACGAATATTCCGAAAAGCAAGCCTTTTGGCAGCGCTTCTTTATACTTTTTCCACAGCCAGTAAAGCAGCACAAACAAGAGGAAAACGCTGAAGGATTCATAGAGCTGCGTTGGATGGCGCGGCACATGCGAATACTCGTCTTGGCGCAAGAAAATGAAGCCCCAGGGCAGATCAGTAGGCCGCCCGAAGATTTCAGAGTTCATCAGGTTACCAATACGGATCAGGGCCCCTCCCAGCGCGACGACGATCACGATCCGGTCCAGTACCCACATGTAGTCAAATTTATGGCGGCGGCTGAATAGCCACAAGGCCAGCAGTATACCAATTGTAGCGCCATGGCTGGCCAGCCCGCCCTCCCAGATCTTCAGAATTTCGATCGGGTTGCTCAGGTAATACTCGGGTTGGTAGAAC
>NZ_JSYF01000011.1:0-17340 GCF_054824225.1 Pontibacter sp. HJ8 | reverse complement strand
GCGCATACGAGATGATATACTCTGCATTGGAGCCAAACTCATAGTAAACTCCGAACCTGTGCAGCTTCTCTACCCTCCTGAAATCCACCTGCCCTCCCAGGAAGAAATAATAGTGAAGCGCTGTAGAGAAGCCATAATAGCCCTTGGCATACTTATCGTGCGGCTTTAAAGCATAATATTCATTTCCGAAGGTATAGCCTGCCTGCAATCCCGTCCGGAGCGGCTGCCAGTCCAGTGACTTAATAGGTATGGATGCAAAGGGAATATAGGTAGCTTTCAGGGCTGCGGTGAAGAGCCTGTCGCCGCCCACCTGCTCAGGCAGGTAGCCCAGGAAGAGATCGGTTTCCAGCTTTTCCTGGAAGAACGACCTGCCTGCTCCTACTGAGATAAGCCCCAGATCTCCCGCAAACTGTACCTTAGCGTGATAAGGAGAGGCTGCCTGCTCCTGGCTGTGTACCCTGGAAGCAACCAACAGCATCACCAGGCTGAGCATCAAACGTGTAGCCTTCATCGCCATCAGTAAGCAATCCTTTCAAGGGCATACCCGTCGCGCCATACCTTGAGATAGGTAAATTCCCGATGCTTGATCGTAGTAGTGGCGTGGTAGAGGACGGTGCTGTCATAGGTGTTTTCAGTACGCCAGTTATGGATGTGACCGTGGAGGCTGAGCTGCACCCGCTTGCTCTCCTTCAGCGTGTTATGGAAGGGTCGCTCCAGCGTTGAGTCGAAGTCCCCGTCGTAAGGAGGTATATGGGATACCACAATGGCCTGCTGCCAGCTATCACTTGGCTGGTGCACGAGTTGTTTGCTGAGCCAATCAATATCAGGCACCTTTCCGTTGAAGCTGTATTCACGCCCGTTGGTGTCCACCATGACAAATTTTGTATGGCCGTACACGAAGGAATAGTTGAAGTCGCCAAACATTTTCTGATACACTTTCCGGCCATTGGCCAGCAGGTCATGATTGCCGATCACGGTCAGGTAGGGCCACTTGAGCTGCTTTAGGATGTCGTGCACCCACCGGAATTCCTGTGTCATACCAAAGTCAGCGATATCGCCCTGGTGAATCACAAAATCAATCGCTTCGAAGGTATTGGCTTTCTGCACAAAGGCTTCCACATCGTCATAGAAGCGCTGTGTATCGCCCATGACGAGCAGCCGCAGGGTATCTCCGGGCTGCTGACTCTCTAATCGTTTCAGGTTAGTGGCAGTCAGGTTCTGTTCGTCTTTGTCAAGCCTGATCTGGTTCGGGTGATATTCGAACAACTCCTCGCAGGAAGACAGCAGCAGGAAAAAGGCAAAGCAGACTATTCGACCGAAAACGTTTTTCATTATGGCGCAAGTTACCATTTATGCTCTTAGTATAATAGCGCTAACCAGGAAAGAAAGTTGATATGCTCGCCCAGCCAGGTATAGCACCCGCAAAATTTAAAGCAAAAGGCAGCGACCGGAAACAAAAAAGCCGGATCAGGAAGCGTCTGGCGCTTGCCCTGATCCGGCTTTATCAACAGGAATTGTTCCCTGCTGTTTTATCCAAACAAAGTAGGAGGAGCTGTTTTGAGCTGTGCGATGACCGTTTGCCCGCCTTTAGTTTTCTGACCCAGCTCTACTTTCACTTCCGTATCCAGCGGCAGGAAAATATCCACACGCGAGCCGAACTTGATAAAGCCGAACTCTTCGCCCTGGCTAACCTCATCGCCTTCGTTCACATACCACACAATGCGGCGCGCCATCGCGCCGGCGATCTGGCGGAACAATACTTCCGGGCCGGCAGTAGACTCCACGACCACGGTGGTACGCTCGTTCTGGGTGCTGGACTTCGGATGCCAGGCGACAAAGTAGTTGCCCGGGTGGTACTTGAAATAATTCACAATGCCCGATACGGGGTTGCGCGTCACGTGCACGTTGATCGGCGACATGAAAATAGAAATCTGCTTGCGCTTGTCTTTGAAATATTCCGGCTCCTCGATTTCCTCAATCACCACCACTTTGCCATCGGCAGGCGCCACAATCAGGTCTTCGTGCAACAGCAGGTTGCGGTAAGGGCTACGGAAAAACTGCAGGATCAGGAGGAAAAGGACTGCGGAAACACCAGAGAAAATTCTGTTAAAGGTATTATTGTCTGCATTGAAGTGGTAGAGCAACAGGTTGAGTACCAGCAAAATCAGCAACGTAAAAAATAATATTCTTCTTCCTTCTTTATGAATTTTCATCCGTGTTAAGTATTTGCAACAGGTCTTTGTTAAGTTATAATAGCCCATCCAGTTTCGTGGACGGGCTATTATCCTGCATTAAAATTATATAATTTTTAGTTTAAAGCAAAGCAACGTTTAGAAACCGCCGCGGAACTTGTACGTCATCGCCACTTTATCTATGGCCACGATGTAGGCAGCGATACGCATGGGCACGTTATACTTCTGAGAAGCTGCATACACACGCTCAAACGACTCGTTCATGATACGCTCGGCACGCGTGTTCACACGGTCCAGCGTCCACTTGAAGCCCATGCGGTTCTGCACCCACTCAAAGTACGAAACCGTTACACCACCGGAGTTGGCCAGGATGTCCGGCACCACCATGATGCCCTTCTCGTTGATGATGTTGTCGGCTTTGTAGGAAGTAGGTCCGTTGGCGCCCTCTACGATCAGGCGGGCCTGGATCTTGTCTACGTTTTTGATAGTGATCACATCTTCCACGGCAGCCGGTATGAGCACGTCCACTTTGGAGATCAGCAGCTCATCGTTGCTGATTTTCTCGGCGTTCTTATACCCTTCCAGGCGCCCGTTGTTGTTGTTCTTGTACTCGATTGCTTCTTCAATGTCGATGCCTTTGTCGTTCCAGTAGGCACCGCTCACATCGCTCACACCCAGTATCTTCACACCGCGCTCTGCCATCAGCTTGGCAGCCCAGGCGCCCACGTTGCCGAAGCCCTGTATCACTGCAGTGGATTTGTTCGGGTCCATGCCCAGCTTCTCCATAGCAGCCATCGCTGATACCATTACGCCACGGCCTGTAGCCTCTACGCGGCCCAGCGACCCGCCCAGTACAAGCGGCTTGCCTGTTACCACAGCGTGTATGGTAGAGCCTTTCATTTTGGAATATTCGTCCATCAGCCAGGCCATCTCGCGCGGACCGGTGCCCATGTCAGGCGCAGGTATGTCCTGGTCGGGGCCGAAGGTATCTACCAGTGCCTGGGTATAGGCTCTGGTCAGACGCTCCATCTCACCGGCAGACATCGAGAAAGGGTCGCAAATGACGCCACCTTTGGCGCCACCGTACGGGATATCCACTACGGCACACTTCCAGGTCATCCAGGCAGCCAAGGCTTTCACCTCATCCAGGAACACATCTGGTGCAAAGCGGATGCCACCTTTGGACGGGCCCAGGATCGTGGAGTGAATCACTCTGTATCCTTCAAACACGCGCACTTTACCGTCATCCATCGTGACAGGCACGTTCACGATCACCTGTCGCGTCGGCGTCTTAAGGACGTTGTAAATCTCCTCATCCAATCCTAATATCTCTGCCGCGATGTTGAAACGCGACATCATCGATTCAAATGGGTTCTCCCTGTCCTTTATCGGCGCTGGCTCTTTGTATAACATCATTTAAAGCTTTTGAATTAATCAATGATTAACAATTTAGCGGCAAAGTTATGTAATTTAAACTTACAACCTTCTAACAAACAACCAACAAAAGTTTAGAAAATCTTGAGGAAAGCCACAATGAAGGGAATTACCATGATCAGGCTGTCAAAGCGGTCCAGAATGCCTCCATGGCCGGGTAACAAGGTACCGGAATCTTTTACATTCAGGCTGCGCTTCAGCAAGGATTCCACCAGGTCGCCCAGCACCCCGAAGACGGATACGATCAGGGCTACGCCCAGCCACTGGTAGAGTTCCAGATCCTCAAAAAACAGGGCCAGCACCCCTCCTACCAGCAGGGCCAGCACCGTACCACCCACCCAGCCTTCCCAGGTTTTGCCCGGCGAAACGCGTTCCATTATTTTGTGTTTCCCAAAGTTTTTGCCCGCGATGTAGGCGCCTGTATCTGCAGACCAGATCAAGAGCAGCAGCCCCAGTATGGGCTCCCAGCTATAAACGCCCTGCAGGTAGCCCAGCAGGTGCAGCAACCCGAAAGGCACGGCTATGTAGAGCACACCCAGTAGCGTAAAGGCGATGTTGGTAAAAGGCTGCGGCTGCTTGCGGTAGAGCTCAACCACAAAGGTGAGGAAAAATACGGGCAGCGCCAGGTATAGCCACTCCACTGGCATCAGTTCTTTTTGGAGCAGGAAGGTACCGATGAATATGCCGGCCGCCAGCACCATGCCCAGTTTTTTGTTCGGTTTTATACCCAGTGTGCCCACCAGGCGGTAGAACTCCAATGTTCCCAGGAGCGTGAGCCCCAGGAAAAGCAGAAAAAAAGTCCATTCGCTGATAATGATGCCACCAATAAAGAGGCCAGCCCCTAATACTCCGACAATTAAACGTTGCTGTAAATTACTAAGGGCAGATATCTTTTTGCTCATGAGGTGTACATAGCCGGTCTGGATCACCGGGAGAGTTGTCTTTTAAAGTTCGTGTTGCTCGGCGCTGGCCTCGGCTATACTGGCCGGGCGCGTAGGCACCTGCATAAACTGCTTGTAAAGATAATAGATTATGGCAGCACTCAGCCCCACCGACAACACTATTGTATAGATCGGCATCGGCTCGGTTGACTCTACATCAAACGCAATTGTCTTGGTCTGTTGCAGGTATAGCAGGAACACGGTAAAGCCATTGTTGAAAAAATGCGCCACGATCGGTACCCAGATATTGCCCGACCACAGGTATAGGTAGCCAAACAAAGCACCCAGCAAGGCACGCGGCACAAAGCCAAAAAACTGCACGTGTATGGCAGCAAAGACGATCGCGGACACCCATACCGCTACATGCGCATTGCCGGACCAGCGGTGCACCTGGCGCTGCAGAACGCCCCGGAACACCAGTTCTTCGCCAATGGCAGGTATAACGGCAATCGTAAGCAGGCCAACCAGCAGACGCGGCACGGTGGCGAAGTTCGCGATCATTTTGGTCAGCTCCGCCAGTTCATCTTCTTTGGCTCGCGCCCACTGCTCAAACCCCTGCATAAAGTCCGGCAGATTCAACTTCGCGTTCCAGTTGATGATCAGGGAGTTGGCCGGCATGATGATGATCACCAGTAAGCCTGCCAGCAGCACCAGGCCCATTACCGGGATTTTTTTCCAGTTGAGGTAGTCGTTGATGTTATGACCTGCCAGCCGCAACATCAGCAGCGGCCCCAGCACAAACGAAAAGAACTGCACCAGCCCCTGAAACAGCAGCAGGATATCGGCGCCATCCGGGTAATCGGCCGGGTTCTCTATGATTTTGGTCAATTCAAAAATATTGACGCCAAAGATCAGGTTCACCAACAGGCTGTAGATAAAGGTGGCTATAAAATAGCCGCCCAGCATGAACGCCAACATCAGCAGTATGACAAAAAATGGGTGTTGCCCTTTGGAGATGAAACCTTTCATAGAGAAGATTAGGTTTAATTGACGTAAATTTACGTGAAATTTTAATTTTTGCTTTGGTAAAGATAGCGAACATAGAACTGGGAGAGTTTCCGCTGCTGCTGGCACCGATGGAAGACGTGAGCGATCCGCCCTTCCGTAAAGTGTGCAAAGCGAACGGTGCCGACCTGATGTACACCGAGTTTATCTCTTCTGAGGGACTGATACGTGACGCCGCCAAAAGTGTGCAAAAACTGGACATTTTTGACTACGAGCGCCCGATCGGCATCCAGATTTTCGGCTCAGAAATTGACTCCATGCGGGAAGCAGCCATCGTATCGGCGCAGGCCGGTCCTGACCTGATCGACATCAACTACGGCTGCCCGGTCAAGAATGTAGCGTGCAAAGGGGCAGGGGCCGCACTGCTGCGCGACATTCCGAAGATGGTGCAGATGACCTCCGAGATCGTGAAGGCAACACACCTGCCGGTGACGGTAAAGACCCGGTTGGGCTGGGACGAAAACACCAAGAACGTAGTAGACAATGCCGAGCGCCTGCAGGACATCGGCATACAGGCGCTGAGCATACACGGCCGCACCCGCGTGCAGATGTACAAAGGCGAAGCCGACTGGACCCTGATTGCAGCCGTGAAGAATAACCCGCGGATGAAGATCCCGATCTTCGGGAACGGGGACATCGACTCTCCGCAAAAAGCGCTGGAGTACCGTAACCGCTATGGCGTGGATGGCATCATGATCGGACGCGCTTCTATCGGGCATCCGTGGATCTTCAATGAAGTGAAACATTACATGGCGACCGGCGAACTGCTGGCCCCCCCTACGCTGGAAGAGCGCGTGGCGGTATGCCGCCAGCACTTTACGCACTCGCTGGAGTGGAAGGGTGAGAAGCTCGGCATTTTCGAGATGCGCCGCCACTATACCAACTACTTCCGCGGCCTGTCGCACTTCAAACCGCTGCGCATGAAGCTGGTGCAGTCCGAAGATATCAACGAGATCTACGAAACACTCGAGGAGATAGCCCAGACCATGAGCTATGCCTGAGTTTAAGAGTTAGAAAGTTTAGAAGTCAGAAAGTTTTTAAGGAGTTGGGGTTCGACATAGGTGTTGAGACTTCAACTCCTTTTATCTTTGCAGTTAAGTTGAAAGGTGGCTTCCATACCAGAGGTACCTTTCTAACTTTTTAACCTCTAAACTTTCTGACTATCAAAACAGTAACCACTCCTGAACAGGAGAAAACAGAGACGCCGGCGCTTGCCTGGTTTCTGCTTATCATACTGGCCCTCATCTGGGGCACTTCCTTCATCCTGATCAAGAAAGGCCTGGTTGTTTTCAGTTCCAATGAGCTGGGCGCTATCCGTATTGCGATTGCCTTCCTGACCCTGGCGCCTTTTGCCATCCGGCATATCCGGCAGGTGGAGTCCTACCGCTGGAAATACCTGCTCGGCAGTGGCCTGTTGGGCAACCTGTTGCCGGCTTTCCTGTTTGCCTATGCCGAGACCCGGCTGGCCAGCGGCCTGGCCGGGGTATTGAACTCCCTGACTGCCCTCTTTACCTTGCTGATCGGGGCCATGTTCTTTCAGCAGGCCATTACCTGGATGCGTATGCTGGGTATTACGATCGGTATCGTGGGTACGGCAGTACTCATATTCTCCGGCGGAGACACCAACATGGACAACACATTCTATGGCATATACATTGTCATCGCCACGATCTGCTACGGCGGCAGCGTCAATATCATCAAGCACCGCCTGCAGGGCATGAAACCGCTGGTGATGTCGAGCATGGCCCTGCTCACGGTAGGGCCGCTGGCGATCGTCTATATGTTCACGACGGATGTGGTACCGAAGCTGCAACATGCACCGGGCGCCTGGGAAGCCTTCCTATACATCGCGATACTGGCTGTTTTCAGCACGGCCGTGGGACTGGTGCTCTTCAACAAACTCATCCACATGTCTACTACCCTTTTTGCCAGCTCCTCTACTTATCTTATACCCATCGTTGCGTTGATGTGGGGCGTGCTCGACGGCGAAACCATACAGCTGTGGCACTACATCGGCATGTTCATCATACTGGCAGGGGTCTTCATCGTGAACAGGGCCAAATAGGAAACCCGTATTTTACAGATCAAAAAAAGTCCGTGCCCATAACACGGACTTTTTTTGATCTGCCGCCCTGGCACATACATTATGAAAATATTTACATAGTGCAATATACTCTGGCACAGGCTTCTCCACATTCAGGGCTATACAAGCTTGCCCGATTAAGTGCTATTCCGGGCGCTGTAAAATCCCCTCCTGACAGCTTTATAGCGACTTATCAAAAATATTTTCATTTTCAGGCCATCATAATAGTATAACTTTCCAAATTCTGTATTAGCTTTAAGAGTCTCACTCCCACGTGAGAAGGCAAAACGAATCCTTACTAACTTCTATATTATTTCCAATGAAACACCTGTACTCCTACGTTACAAGTCAAGCTGCCTTGTGCCTGCATGTACTGTACATGCTGCTGTCACCCACAGGAAACCCACCCCGTGCGCTGCAGCAAACAAACTTAAAACGCCTCTCTGCCGGCTCTCTACAACCTTTATTTCTTCTGTCATAATCCTGTAGTTTTATGAAGAGAAGATTTCTGACTATGTCAGCCGTCCTGCTATGTATGACGGCTGCACCTGTGCTGGCACAAAATCTGAAGGCCAAAGGCCCGGAACAAGCCACCAACAGACCTGCTTTGCAGAAGCTCTACAATGAGATAGGCCCGAAAGGCAAGGCAAATAAAGAACGCGCGCTGCAGCTTGCTCAGCAGAAAAACTGGGTAGTAAAGCAGGTGCAAAAGGACGGTACCGTGATTTCGCTGGAAGGCGTGGATGACAATGGTTTTCCGATCCATTACATCACCGATAACAACACCCGTGCGGCTGCCTCTGTCAAAACAGACCAGGTATGGCCGGGCGGTAACACAGGATTTAACCTGAGCGGCAGCAGCGATGCGATGCGTGGCAAGCTGGCCGTATGGGACGGTGGCGCCGTCAGGCTCTCACACCAGGAACTTGCCGGAAGAGTGACGCAGCGCGATGGCGTAACCGCTATCAGTGACCACGCGGTACACGTATCCGGTACGATGATCGCCTCGGGTGTGAACCCGCTGGCCAAGGGGATGTCCTTTGGTGCCAGGGACCTGCAGGCATGGGACTTCAGCAACGATGCCCCGGAGATGGCTGCTGCCGCGCATGAGCTGCTGATCTCGAACCACTCCTACGGCACTATCGCCGGCTGGTACTACAACACAGGCCGTGCGGGCACTGCCGCAAACCCTTTCTGGGAGCTTCGTGCCAACCCGAACGTAAGCGCCACAGAAGATTATAACTTCGGCTACTACAACTCGGCTGCACAGCAGTGGGACCAGATCGCCTACAACGCTCCATATTACCTGATGGTGAAGTCCTCGGGCAACAACCGCAACCAGACGGGTCCGGCAGTCGGGCAGCCGTACTGGAAGCTAAGCGCGACGGGCACCTGGGTGCTGGAAAACCGTCCGGCAGGCATCAGCAGCAACAGCGGGTATGACATCATCTCTACCTACGGCAATGCCAAGAACATCCTGACAGTAGGGGCTGTGGAACCGATTGCCAACGGCTATAAAACCACAGCTGATGTGAAGATCTCCTCTTTCAGTTCATGGGGTCCAACAGACGATGGCCGTATCAAGCCGGATATCGTGGGCAACGGAGTCGCTTTGCTGTCTTCTATCGGCACGGCAGACGACGCGTATTCGTCCATGAATGGCACCTCCATGTCATCGCCTAACGTTTCCGGCTCACTGAATCTGATGCAGGAACATTACCATAATACGTATGGCAACTTCATGCGTGCCGCTACCCTGAAGGGATTGGCGATACACACGGCGGATGAAGCAGGCACCACGCCTGGTCCAGACTATGTGTATGGCTGGGGCTTGCTGAACACAGAAAAAGCAGCCAGGGCGATCTCCAATTCAGGCAACAACCTGATCAACGAGCGCACGCTGGCACAAGGCGAAACCTATACCTTCAATGTAACAGCTTCCGGCGCAGGCCCACTCGTGGTAACCATCGCCTGGACGGATGTGGAAGGCCAGGTTTTATCTGTCGGAACTTCTGTTTTGAACAACCGTACGCCGCGCCTGGTAAACGACCTGGATGTACGCGTATCCAAAGGCCTGACGACTTTCCAGCCCTGGGTGCTGGATCCTGCCAACCCAGCTTTGGCCGCCAGCTTCGGCGACAACTTCCGCGACAACGTGGAGCAGGTATACATTGCCAACGCCGTACCCGGTGAGAACTATACCATTACGATCCGACACAAAGGCACACTGGCCAAAGGACCGCAGGCTTACGCACTGCTCGTGAGCGGCATCGGTGGTTCGGCTTACTGTGCGTCCAATGCCCTTTCTGATGCTGACTCCAAGATCACTCACTTCTCGCTGGGTGGATTGAATAACACGCCGGCAGCTGGCTGCAGCGCCTTCGGTGACTATACAAACCTGACGGCTACCCTGCAACCGGGACAGACAGTGCCCCTGAGCCTGACACTGGGTACCTGCGGCGCTGACAACAGCAAAGTAGCCAAGGTATACATCGACTGGAACAAGGATGCGGACTTTGACGACGAAGGCGAACTGGTCGCCACCACAGGTGTTGTGAACAGCACCCATACCTATACCGCTTCTGTAACCGTGCCAACCTCCGTAGCGGAAGGCACCATCAGCCGCATGCGTGTGGTACTGGCCGAAACAACCAACCCGGACGACGTGACGGCATGCGGCACATATAGCAAAGGCGAAACGCACGACTACAGGGTACAATTCCAGGCAGCCAGCAATGATGTAGGTATAGCAGCAGTGATGTTCCCGACACAGGGCTTCTGTGCTAATCCTGCGCAAAGCGTGGAAGTGGTGATCCGTAATTATGGTACGGCCGCCCAAAGCAAAATCCCGGTAACCGTGCATATCAGCAACGGCAGCGGTCCGGTAGCGACACTCTCCGGCACCTATGCCGCCGCAGTTGGCTCCAACAGCGATGCCCGTTTCTTCCTGCCGGGTTCCTTCAACGCAGCAGCAAATACGACCTATACCTTCACGGCTACGACCGCACTTACCAGCGATCAGAACCCGGGCAATAACCAACTGGTGCAGGCACTATCGAGCAGCAACCTGTCTGACGCTCCTGTAGCATCGGCTACGGTGTGCGGCAACGGTCCTACCGTGTTGCGTGCCTCCGGCAACGGTACGACGTTCTGGTACGACGCCCTGACAGGCGGGAACCTCGTCGCTGCCGGTAACGAAACCCTGGTGAACGGCGGCGCAGCAAACAAGACCTATTATGCTGCCCTGAATGAATTCTCCGGTACGGTACCATCTGCCAGCCCTACTTCCGGCGGTGCCATGTCCAACTTCAGCAACGGCAGAATGTTCTTTGACGCGGAAGTACCCTTCATCCTGGAGAAGACGACCATCAACGTAGGCACCGGTGGCACCATGACAGTTGACCTGCTGGACAAGGACCTGAGCGGCAACGTGATCGCCAGCACCGTGATCACCGTTGTGCCTGGTATCAACGAGTACATGCTGAACCTGCCTGTACCGGCTGCCGGCAAGAACTATACCCTGCTGGTATCTGCTTTCGGTGGTGGAGCGACAGCTTACCGCAACAACACGACGAACTCTGCCGCTTACCCGCTCACCATACCGAATGTGATCTCGATCATAGGGAACAACGGCGGTACACCTTCCGCTTTCTATTACTTCCTCTACAACCTGAAGGTAAAAGCCTTAGGCTGTGCCAGCCCACGCGTAGCAGTGACTACGACCACGGCTCCGGCTACTGTCGCTACAATTACGCCGGCAGGCCCTACTACTGTCTGCGTAGGCCAAACCGTCGTGCTGAATGCGAACACCGGTTCAGACCTGCGCTATACCTGGTATAAAGACGAAAAAGTGATCCAGGATGCCACAGCTGCTGTTTACACGGCAACTGTAACAGGCAACTATACCGTGACTGTGACGGCTGCCAATGGATGTCCGCAGACATCGGAAGCAGTCGCTGTTACCGTAAATCCGCTGCCGCCAACGGCACTGTCCATCAGCAAGAACTTCAGCCTGGGTACCTGCCCTGGCGATGCCTTCTCGCTCGTACTGAGTGCCGAGACAACAGAGCAGAACGCCGGCTTCTCGTACCAGTGGTCTAAAGACGGAGCACCCATCGCCAACGCGACAACAGCGACGTATACAGCCACGACAAGCGGCAACTATACCGTTACGGTAACCACGCCTTGCGGCACGATTACGGCTACTCCGGTTGCTGTCAGCAACGACGTAGCACAGGTAACTGCACCGGGTGCAGAGATCTGCGGCACGAGCGGCAGCGCGACCTTGGCAGCACAGACCAATGTGGGCCAACTCTACTGGTTCGACGCAGCTACCAACGGCAAGCTGCTCCACATCGGGGAGTCTTTCACGACGCCTGTCCTGACGCAGAGCACCAACTACTTTGTAGCGGCCAGCAACGAAACCACCGGCAATCTGGGATCTAAAAACCACAGCGTAAGCGGCGGTTACTCCAACTTTACCGGAGGCAGAATGTACTTTGACGCCCAGGTACCTTTTGTACTGGAAAAAACAACGATCAACGTAGCCACGGCCGGCACCATGACGGTTATCATTGTGGACAAAGACTTCAGCAATACCATTATTGCGGCAAGTGTGATCAACGTGACGCCAGGCGTAAAAGCATATGATGTAAACCTGCTTGTGCCTGCCGCTGGCAAGAACTATGGCATACAGGTCTATGCCTTTGGGGGCGGTGCGACGGCCTACCGTAACAATGTGGCCAATTCATCTCCTTACCCCTACGCGCTTTCAGGTATAGCCAGCATTACGGGCAATAACCAGACTGCTCCGGCCAGCTTCTACTATTACCTGTATGACTGGCAGGTAAGCGCAGCCAGCTGCAGCACAGCACCACGCGTAAGCGTACCGGTGACTGTTACGCCTGCTACGATCGCCGGCACGCTGAGCGCCAGCACTACTTCGGTATGCACAGGCAGCAACAACGGCACCATCAGCCTGAGCGGCCAGACCGGCAGCGTGGTACGCTGGGAGGCATCCACGGACGGCTCGAACTGGACAACCGTTGACGGTACAGCGACTGAACTTCCTTTCCTGAACCTGACCCAGACGACCAGCTACCGCGCCTTGGTGCAGAACGGCGGTTGCAGTGAAGTATACACTGCGGCTCTGACGGTGACGGTGAATGCCTTACCTCAGGCGGCTATCGCCGTGTCCGGCGTTAACAAGCGTGGCTTCGTTACACTGACAGCTTCCCCGGCAGGCAAAGGGTACACGTATCTGTGGAGCAACGGAGAAACAAAGGCTTCTATCTCGGTGCGCCCGGGCGACCATCCTTACACGGTGACGGTAACAGATGCCAATGGCTGCTATGCTACTTCTGCGGAAGTGAGATCCATACCGCTTAACCAGAGCGCTACCAGTGCCTTGCAAGGTATGCAGGAGGCGCAGGAGGATATCCGTCTGAAAGCTTACCCGAACCCGAACACAGGCCGGTTCACGATCAGCTTCACAGCCGGTGAGGCAGAAAAAGTGACGGTACGACTAATAAGCACTGTGGGCCAGGTATTGCTGGAGGATACGCAGCACAACTTCTCGGGCAACTATGAGCGACAGGTTAATATGGAAAACGCACCAAAAGGCGTTTACATCCTGCAGGTTTCGCTCCATGACCAAACCATCACCCGTAAAGTAGTGATCCAGCACTAATTTATCCGGATCATCTTTTACAGAACAGCCCCTGCGCCCTTCGTGCAGGGGCTGTTTTATTTTATAATTCCTGTTGCTACCTGGGTATACCGGATCGGTATCGCTCAGCTCTGGGAGTTCATCAGGCTGCTGAGAAAAAATAGGTACTAGACTTCTAGTGGCTGCAGCAAGGGTCTAAGCAAACAAAAAGGCTGCTCTTTCGGGGCAGCCTTTTTTACTACTATCGGATTGAATACGATCAGAACTGCATCCTGTAAAAGTCATGCACAACCGTCCGAGCGCCGTAGCTCTCCTTGTTGCTGACAAGCTGCTCGTTCAGGTATAGCCCCTGCTGCTCGGTGGAGACGCCGAAACTGAAATACTTTTTGTGCGGGTATACCTTTGTCAGGAGGTAATCGGTGAGAAAATCCAGCGCTGCTGTCTCACGCCCTCTGGCGCTGGAGGCAATGTACTGGCTGTGCGCCACCGTCGCGGATTCATATACCACCATACCGGCAATCATCGAATCTCCTTCATACACAGCGTATAGCCGGATGTTATCCCGGAAAGCCGTTGCCAGACGCGTGAGCTCTTCTGTTGTATGGGCCGGTCGCAGCTTATACTTTCCCTGCAGCACCTCCTCAACCAATTGCATGTATACCTGATATTCCTGGCTCTCCCGTACGACCAGGTTATACTGCCGGGCCTGCTTCAGCTTTCGCCTGCGCAAGGTAGCATAGGGCAGTTTGTTGTCCAGCGTAATCACGGAATTGAGGGTGCGCTGGCAGAGCTCTGCCTGGTTCCGAAACAAAGCATACAGATCTTCTTCGGCCGGCACCTGGTGATAAATGTGCGGTATCGCTTTATAGTAAAGTGTCTTGAATCCGAGCTGCCGGCAGTAGCCGATCATCGCATCGAATACCTTCAGCATGAGCGGCGCTTTCATATTGTTGCCGCTCACGATGCCCCCGTAACTCAGCCCGGCATGTGAGTGTAGCTCCGCTCCTATGGCATTTGCCGGCAGCACCGCCACCAGCTTCCCTTTACTGTAGAACAGCTGCGAATGGTCGGCATACCTGTCGGCGTGGTAGTCCATGTAGTCCCGCAGCAGCATGAAGGTGCCGTTTCGGGAGGCTCGCACGAACGTATTCCATTCCGGTTTATACCTGCTGCTATACCTGACTATTTCTACCATGTTCTATTCAATCTGTATCCCGGTACACAAATCAGGCGGCACGACTTTCGAAGGATTATACCTAACGGGAAAATTAATAAGCTACTAACGCAACACTCGAGACTCAGAGCTCGCGACTCAGAACTCCTATCCCTTATCTGTTGAGCACGATCCGGAACGTGGTCCCTTTTCCTACTTCCGATGCTTTGACATACAGCCTGCCCCTGTGGTAGTTATCGATGATGCGTTTGGCCAACGCCAGGCCAAGGCCCCAGCCCCGTTTTTTGGTCGTGTAGCCAGGCAAAAAGACCGTGTCCATTTTGCTTTTCGATATACCTTTACCGGAATCTGTGATGTCGAGCGCGATCTGGCTCTTGCCCAGCAGGGCCAGTTGCAGTTTGATGCTGCCCCTGCCCTCCATGGCATCCACGGCATTTTTGCAGATATTTTCGATCACCCAATCAAACAGGGGCACATTTACTTTAGCCGTAATGTCAGGCGCGAAGCCGGAAGTAACCGTAAATTCGACCTTGCTGGAAATGCGGTTTTGCAGGTAGTTGATGGCATTCTCTGTCACCTGCAGGATGTTCTCATCGCGTAGCAACGGCACGGAGCCAATATTAGAAAAGCGCTCCGTGATGATCTCCAGGCGCCGGATGTCTTTCCAGAGCTCTGCCGTGATCGGCTCGTTTTCAAACTTCGGGCTTGCCTTCATATACTCATACCAGGCCATCAGCGAAGAAAGCGGTGTACCCAACTGGTGCGCCGTTTCTTTGGCAAGTCCCACCCATACCCGGTTCTGCTCCGCCTTGCGCGAATAGCTGAAGGCAAAATACGCCATCAAGGCAAAACAGGCAATGACCATCAGCTGCACATACGGGTAGTAGCGCAACTGCGAGAGCAGGGCCGAGTCTTTGTAGAACACATAGTTTTCGGATCCTTCTGCCCACGGCACCACGATGGGGGCATGTTGCGCCTTCATCTTCGTTATTTCGCGCTGCAGCTGTTCATTTTTTCGTTCGTCCGAAATGTTTTCAGGAAAGCTGATGTTCTTATAGTCGAGGATATTTTCGCGTTCATCCGTCAGGATAACAGGAACGGTCGTATTGGAGGATAAGATTTCTTCTTCGATAAAAACGATGTTATCATCGCTCGGCGCATTGATCATGTAGCGCAACCCTTTGGCATAGAGTTGCACCAGTTCCTGCTCCCGCTCCGAGAGTTTGCTCACCAGAACGTTGGTATACGTGATGGTAGCAGCCCCGATGATGAGTGCAACAATAACGACAATAAACTTTATTCGGTTCTTTTGCGAATAGATGGGTATCATGAAGGCTACACGAAAATTATCTGAAATTAGTATAAATTAATTATTAAGGTCAAGTAAGTTTCATTTTAATAATCATTCGAGTAATTTTGCACTTTAGCATTTCCACTATTACTATGCTACAGAATTTTAAAGCAATCAGCCTCTCGTACAAGAAAGCGCCGCTGGATATCAGGGAACTGATTGCCTTAGATGAAGTTTCGTGCAGACAATTTCTTCAAACCCTCAAAAGCTTTATTCAGGCTTCTGACATATTAGTCCTCTCTACCTGCAACCGCACCGAAGTGTACTATAATGCCGATGTTGATTATAGCACTGAGATCGTCAAGCTGCTCGGCATCACCAAAGGCATCGACAACATTACCCAGTACCTTGACTATTTTACCATCCTCAACCAGCACGACGATGCCGTACAGCATTTGTTTGAGGTCAGCATGGGACTGGAGTCACAGGTGGTGGGCGATATGCAGATCACTAACCAGGTGAAGCAGTCGTACCAGTGGGCGGCCGACAACGAGACGGCCGGTCCGTTTCTGCACCGCCTGATGCACACCATATTCTTTACCAATAAGCGCGTTGTGCAGGAAACTGCTTTTCGTGATGGGGCTGCCTCCACCTCGTACGCAGCGATCGAACTGATCGAAGAGCTGACCGCGGATGTAGTGGCTGAACCGAAGATACTGGTGGTGGGCCTGGGCGAGATCGGGGCCGATGTGTGCCGCAACCTCAAAGACAAAGGCTACCAGCACGTGAAGATCATCAACCGCACGCTGGCCAAGGCGCAGCTGCTGGCAGATGAGTGTGGCCTGGAGCTGCTTCCGTTTGAAGATATGGTGCAGGGGTTGAAAGAGGCCGATGTGATCATATCTTCTGTTGCCCGCGAAACACCTTTCTTTACCAAAGAAATGATTCAGCGCCTCAATGTGCTGACATTTAAGTTTTTCATTGACCTGTCTGTGCCCCGCAGCGTGGAGGCAGATGTAGAGTCTGTTCCGGGTGTGCTGGTTTACAACATCGACACGATTCAGAACAAAGCATCCGAGGCACTGCAGCAACGCATCAACTCCGTGCCGAAAGTAAAGTCGATCATACTGGAATCGATCGAGCAGTTCAACGACTGGTCGAAAGAGATGATGGTGTCCCCGACCATCAACAAGCTCAAGAACGCGTTGGAGACCATCCGACAGGAGGAAATGGCGCGCTACATCAAAAAGCTCGGCCCGAAAGAATCCCAGCTCATTGATAACATTACCAAATCGATGATGCAGAAAGTGATCAAACTGCCGGTGCTTCAGCTCAAAGCTGCCTGTAAGCGTGGCGAAGCCGAGACCCTTATTGATCTCCTCAACGACCTGTTTGACCTCGAAAAACAACCGGCCGACTCGGTATAAAAGAAGAAAAATCCAAGTAAATATAAAGCTGACTCAAAAAGTCAGCTTTTTTATGTTTAAAGTTGCGCCATATAACTATTAATATATATCTTTGCATATGTAATTATTCAAACATTTAATATACC